>CBDUII010000133.1:0-7045 GCA_965367285.1 uncultured bacterium | reverse complement strand
TGCAGTTGCTACTTATTATGTTTTAGCCTCGGCAGAAGCGAGTTCTAATTTAGCGAGATACGATGGGGTTAAATACGGGTATAGAGCTGATTCAGGAACAGGTCTCATGGGAATGTATCGAAATACCAGGAATGAAGGCTTTGGGGAAGAAGTAAAAAGGAGAATCATGCTTGGAACCTATGTTTTAAGCGCCGGGTATTACGACGCTTATTATTTAAAAGCACAAAAAGTAAGAACGTTAATTAAAAAAGATTTCGATGACGCCTTCAACAAATGCGATGTAATCATTACACCCACTACTCCTTATCCAGCCTTTAAACTTGATGAAAAGGTAGAAGATCCTCTTCAGATGTACCTGTCGGACATATTTACTATTTCAGCCAACCTGGGCGGGGTTCCTTCTATTTCCATCCCATGCGGTTTTGCGGGAAACGGTTTGCCCATAGGGATGCAAATTATGGCTAAACATTTTGATGAGGAATCCATTTTCCGTGCCGCTCATATCTTTCAGCAGAACACGGATTATCATTCAAAAAAACCTGACCTGTAGTTTGATTTTGTTCATTTTTTCGACAGAATGAAAACATTATTTATTGAAAGGCAATAACAAAGCTGAGCTTGGTTCTGCTGTGGTATCACTTCTGGAGTGCACCGAGCGTCTCGGTGCAAAGATAAAAAATGCATCGACATGGTCGATGCATTCCAGATAATAAATACAGTTGACACTTCTTTGTCTGTTAATATAGAATTCAATTATGCAGAATAAATTGAGAAATATAGCAGTCTTGATCGCGTTACTGATTTTAATGCCCGCTTATTCTATAGCTGTCTCTCTTAACCTTGAGGAACGGGTGATTGAGCATACTTTTAAAAACGGTCTTAAAGTTTTAATGATGGAGCGCCACCAGTCTCCCACCGTATCCGCTTACATAAGGTTTAAAGTGGGATCTGTTGATGAGGTTACAGGGAAAACAGGCATTGCCCACATGCTGGAACACATGTTGTTTAAGGGAACGAAAATCTTAGGCACGACCGACTATGAAAAAGAAAAACCAATCCTTGATGAAATTGATCAAGTTGCCGCGGAGTTGGATGCTGAGAGAAGAAAAGGCGTAAGAATGGATAAATCCAGAATCGGGCAATTGCAAAAAAAATTGAAGGAACTCCAGGCCGAACATAAACAATATGTGATCTCAGATGAATTTTCTCAACTATACGCAAAAAACGGCGGGGTAGGGTATAACGCCGGTACGGGCAATGACGGAACAACGTATATGATCCATCTCCCGGCTAATAAGCTGGAACTCTGGACGGCTATTGAGTCGGACAGGATGAGAGAGCCGGTATTAAGAGAGTTTTACGCTGAGCGTGATGTGATTATGGAAGAAAGGAGGATGCGTGTTGAAAACTCCGCCGGAGGAAAGCTTTATGAGCAGTTCATATCCGCTGCCTTTACAGCGCATCCTTATGGTGCCCCGATTATAGGATGGGCATCGGACATTAAGAACCTTTCAAAAACAGAAACGGAAAAATTTTTAAAGACTTATTACGCGCCCAACAATGCTATCATGGGGATTGTCGGTGATATAAATCCAAAAAAAGTTGTCAAACTCATAGAGAAATATTTTGGTGATATCCCTTCTCAACCCCGGCCCCCAGCTGTTTTTACTGTAGAACCAGAACAAACTGGCGAAAGGAGGGTCGAGGTTGTTCATGATGCCGAACCTCAATTGCTCATGGGATACCACAAACCAACATTGCCTGAACACGATGATTATGTATTTGACGTAATAGACAGCATTCTGAGCAGCGGCAGAACATCACGTCTTTATAAAAGCATTATTTTGAAAAAGCAGATTGCCACAAGCGTTGGTACGTATTCCGGCCCCGGCTCTCTATATCCAAATATGTTTATTTTTTACGGAACTCCGAGATTTCCCCATACTGTCCAGGAGCTGGAGCAGGCGATAGAAGAAGAGATTGAAAAATTAAAGACGGAACCGGCCAGCAAAAGAGAACTTCAAAAAATGATAAACCAGATGGAAGCGAACCTTATCCGCAGTCTTAAATCCAATTCCGGAATGGCATCCAAACTTATATACTTTGAGGCGGTTGCCGGTGACTGGAAATATACTTTAACCCATATTGAGAAAATTAAACAAATTACTGCTGAAGATATAATGAAAACCGCTCGGAAATATCTTACTAAAAAGAACAAAACAATAGCTTATATAAAGAAGCAATAGTTTGCCGCAAAGGGCACTGAGTTTGTTTCGGATTTCGATATTCGAGCTTCGGATTTTTAACCGGCAATTTATGAAAAAGGGAAAATTTTTACAAACAGTTTGTGTTATTTTTATAACAATACTTTTTTTCACTAACGCTTGTTCATTTGAGAGAATTCACCCATCCAAGCTGACCTATAAACCAATTAACCTGAACCCACCATCTCCTGAAAAGACTATATTAAAAAACGGGATGGTTATTTATACGTTAGAGGATCACGAGCTACCTCTTTTTACCATTAATGCTGTAATTAAAACCGGCTCTATTTACGAGCCGGCGGAAAAGACGGGGTTAGCATCTATAACCGGCTCTGTTATGAGATCAGGCGGAACTAAAAGCATGACGTGGGAAGAAATAGATGAAAAACTGGAATTTTTCGCGGGGTCTGTTGAAACGAGTATAGGCTCTAACTCCGGCTCTGCAAGCCTTTCCGTGTTGAAAAAAGATATTGATGAAGGATTGAAAATTTTTGCCGATGTTCTGATGCAGCCGGTTTTTGCCCGGGAAAAAGTGGATCTAATAAAAAAACAGATGATAGAGGCAATCAGGAGAGAAAATGACAACCCCGGCCAGGTGGCTCGTAGAGAATTCAGGAGATTGTTATATCAGGATCATCCTTATGGGCGTGAAGCAACTATTGAATCCGTTTCCAGCATTACAAGAGATGACCTGATAGCGTTCCATGATAAATATTATCATCCCAACTCTGTTATGTTCGGTATTTCAGGTGATTTTAATAAAAAAGAAATTATAGAAAAGATTAAAAAGGTTTTTAAAAACTGGAATAAAAAGAAAGTCGATTTTCCAGAAGTTCCGCCGGTTAAAAAGGATATTAACAGATCAATCAATTATATCTATAAAGACGTTAAACAGTCGGTAATCCGCTTAGGGCATATGGGGCTTGATTATAGAAATCCGGATCATTATGCCGTAATTTTAATGAATTATATTTTGGGTGGAGGTGGTTTTCAGTCAAGAATGATGCAGGATATCAGAAGTAACAGGGGGCTTGCTTATTCGGTCTGGAGTTACTTTCAATTAGGCATGCGGGATATTGGTGTCTTCGCTTCGGGGGCTGGTACTAAGCTGCAATCCACTATTACTGTTATTAAGCGGATGAAAGATATTATAAGAGAGATTCGCGAACAACCTGTAACAGATGAAGAATTAAAAAACGCCAGGGAGTATATTATTAATTCATTTGTTTTTAAATTTAGCTCTAACTCCCGTATAGTAAACCGGTTTGTTACACTTGAATATTATGGCTTACCAACTAATTACCTGGAAACTTATCTGGATAATATCAGAAAAGTATCAAAAGGAGATATCTTGAGAGTGGCGCAAAAATATCTTAAACCGGATCAAACAGTTATTCTTGTAGTTGGAAATAAAGAAAAGTTTGAAGCCCCGCTAAATGAATTTGGCCAGGTCAATGAGATCAAACTAAAAACCTATAAGAATTAAATCAAAAACTATTTCGATTTCATGTCTTCAATTTCTTTCTTAAGGACACCAATTTCTCGAATATCCATATAGATATGAAAAAAAAGTAACCCCGTTAATAGGATAAGCCATATCAAGGCCCATATCGGCATAATATCACCTCCTTTTGAACTACGCTTTTTTACCTAAAATCCGCCAGTATTTTTTTAATAAAAGAGTTTCCCATTCCGGCCTGTTTTTCTGAAAATATTTCATCAATGATTCCCTGTACATTTTTTTTCGGTCAAAAGGGATAGTTTCCGATCCCATTCCGCTATAATGAATAACTCCTGAGCGTGGCAGGTATAGTACTTTCCAGCCATTTTTTCTGAGGCGATAAAACAGGTCGGTTTCTTCTAAATAAAAAAAATAATTGTCGTCGAACCCGCCAACTAATTTCAAGGCATTCTTGCGAATTAAAAAGCAGGCGCCTCTAATTGAGGGAACGCTGTAAGATTTGGCATCTCGATAAAACATCTCTCTTATGCCAGCTTTCAATTTAAAGTAAGGTTTTAATAATTCATGCCATAAAGTGGGTTGAGGACAGACTGATTTTTGTACACTCAAACTTTGCTGAAAAAGTCGTGGACCCACAACCGCTGCCTTTGGTTCCTTATCTAATATATCCACCAAACTCGATACAGCGGTATTGATAACTTCTACATCTGTATTTATATATAACAGATATTTGTTTTTTGCCATTTTGAAACCTTGATTCGCGGCAAAAGCAAAACCTTTGTTTTCTGAGTTTCTAATGGTCTTAATCTTTGGATACTTTTCAAGAGCCGTTTCTAAGGCGCCATCAGTAGACGCATTATCTACAATAATCCATTCTGAATTGTCTGGATGGGTGATTTTATCATTTGACGCTAATTTTTCTAAACATTTTTCTAAGATTTTCCCTGAATTATGTGAAATTATAATTATTGATATTTTATTTGATATATTAGCAATGGCATGAAAATTTTTGCTGTTCCTTTTTTCCCAAACTTTTGTATATTTAAGAAAAGTGTATAAACTGTAGAGCACTGATAGTACAAATCCGTGTATGCCATCTCTGAAACCCTGCTTTAAAAAAAACATCTTTACAAAGACTAAAAAAGGATTTATCCACATCCAGAACGTTAAAAAAGAAACATTTTTATTGGAAAGTTCATTTGCTGAAAGAGATGAATAGTTTTCCATCTTCTCCAAGTAACTTGAGATTGATTTGTATGTAAAATGCTCTATAGGTTTTTTCATGTAGCCCAGAGATCCGTTAACAATAACCTTTTCATGGACTTCTCGTAGCTCTACATAAGACTTATCTTTTTTAAAGAGCCTCAGGGAATAATCAGGCCACCAGCCGGTATGCCTGATCCATTTACCAAGAAAAAAATTTCTTCTTGGAACGTAAAAACCATTAAAAGAATTATTTTTTATGGTATCTATAATTTCATTTTTTAATTCCGGGGTAACTCTTTCATCCGCGTCAAGAATCATTACCCAGTTCTTTTTAGCATAATCCACGGCCATCTGTTTTTGTTTTGAATATCCCTGCCACTCGTGTTGATAAACCCTATCAGTATATTTTTTGCAAATCTCTAATGTTCTGTCACTACTGAAAGAATCAACCACTACTACATCTTCAAAATCCTTGACACTTTCCAGCGCGTTCTGGATATTTTCTTCTTCATTCTTTGTGACAATAGCAACTGAGACTGGAATTTTGTTAATCATAACAGCAACAGGTTAAATATTTTTTAAAAAACTTGCAATATAAAAATTACCAAATTATTCTAACAGATTAAAGCTTTATTTTATAACAATTTCCAAAAATTAAAAATGACTAAATGGAGCATTTTTCATACTGAAGCGTCATTGGGCTGGGGTGGCCAGGAAATAAGAATCCTGAATGAATCAATAGGTATGCGAGAAAGAGGACACAGTATTATAATAATAACTCCTGCCGATAGTATCCTCAGAAAAAAGGCTTCTGAACTGGGATTCGAAGTAATACCAGCATCTTTTAAAAGGAAAGATTATCCTAAAACTTTTTTCAAAATTTTAATGCTGATTAAATGTAAAAGGCCGGACTTTATAAATACCCATAGCTCGAAAGATAGCTGGGTAGCAAGTATTGCCGCAAGATTTTCTAAATACAAACCGTTTATTATTAGAACGAGACATCTTTCCACCCCTGTTGCGACTAATATTTTTGGTTCGGTTATATATAAATTACTGCCTCACAAAATCATAACTACCGGCGAAGCAATTAGAGAACAACTTATCGAAAGAAACCGTGTATCTCCTGAAAAAATTGTGTCTATACCAACAGGAGTAGATTTTAAATTATTCGATCAAAATAAATCGTACAAAAATATCCGAAATGAGCTTTCTTTGCAGGATCAGGCGCCCCTTATAGGAATGGTTTCCGTGCTGAGAAGCTGGAAAGGCCACGATTACTTTATCGATGCCGCGGATTTAGTAATACAAAAATTCCCTGGGGGAAGGTTTTTAATTGTGGGTGATGGCCCTCGAAAGGACGATTTAAAAAGAATAATAAAAGAAAAAAAGCTCTCAGAAGTTGTTTTTATGCTCGGGCACAGAGATGACATCCCTGATATAATGGCTTCTCTTGATATCCTTGCGCATCCTTCGTATGCAAATGAAGGAATACCTCAATCTATTATTCAGAGCATGGCAATGGGACTTCCCATTATCGCATCTGATTTTAAAGCTCTAAGTGAAGTTGTCGCGGATGGTAAAACAGGAATTATTGTACCACAAAAGAACTCTGGTGATCTCGCAAAAAAGATCATGCTGCTTCTTGGTGATAAAGGGCTAATGCAAAAATTGCGGAATAATGGGCGAAAATTTGTTTTAGAGAAATTTTCTATAGAAAGAATGATAGACTCAATAGAGAAAATTTACAAAAGCACTAAAAGCCGGAACTAAAGTCAAATTAGTTTCACCAGCGCTACAAGCTTGCAAGACTGTAGCGAATAATTTCATTTTGGTCTTGGAATCAATGTTGTGGCCAGTTTGGTGAAGAAGGACTCAACATCTTTCCATTGGGCGTCTATTTTCACAAGTGACTGGATATCCGGTTCTTTTCTGCTGTCTTCAAAAAAAGTGAGCGCTTTGATATAGTGCATATAAACCCCGCCTGTTTTTTCTATAATTGGCTTTGTGTGAATTAATAAATCTATTACCTCGCCGGGAACTGCGTTGGTTTTGAAAGACCCCTCTGTGTCAATATAGATGAGACACCTGCCCTGTGGTTAATTAGAGTAGA
>CBDUII010000132.1:0-7049 GCA_965367285.1 uncultured bacterium | reverse complement strand
TGTCCGGTCACTTTTAAAGTGCGTTTCATATTTTGTTATTTCTGTTGTTCAATTTTGTTCTTCTATTTTAATCCTGCATTTTTCTTCACCTTTGGCTAATGTGGATTCAATAGTTAACTTAAATCCCATTCCTTCATATTTCCCATAATCCGTTGCATTGGCAATTTCGCACATCCCGGTTACTTCTTCATCAGAGAGTCCCATTTTCTGGCATACTTCTACAAGTGGACATCCTTCCATATCAATTATTGTATATTTGTTATCTACTTTATGCATTGAAGGTTTAAATACTTCTCAATTGCAAACAGAGGTTCTTATACACTCATCGGCTATTCCTTTGAAGTCCTTTTTATCGGCAAGTGCGCGATATCTGTCTGACTTGGCGCCACCCCATCTGTAAATTGCTTTCTTCATGATAGTCGCGGCTTTTTCTTCACCTATTTCTTTTGAAATTTCCTCAAAAAAGAGCCGGTAAAGGATACCTCTGTTTTTAAAGGCATCACGCGTTTCCTGTTTTGCTTTTTCAATTTCAGTGCTCATAAAAGTCCCCCTAATATAAAAAAAACAATAATTTCACAGTATCAGGGTTATAATTATATCACTTTATACTCGAATAGAAATAAATTTGACGAATCCGGCAGAAGATAGTAGCATAAATACGTTAGTTTTTAACCTTTTTAGGTTTGCTTATGATTAGAGCAATATTCAAAATATTCCTTATACTTTTTGTTGTTCTTCTGTTAAATAATCCTGTTTATGCCAGTACCGCTTCGATTGATAACATAGATGTTTTTAATACAGGGAAAAGACTGGTGTTAGACGCTTCTTTGAAGGACGGGTTTTCAGAAGATATTATAGAAGCCATTAAATCCGGTGTGCTTGTTGGGATTACTTATACTGTGGTGCTCAAACAAAAAGTGCCTTTTTTCTATGACAAAAAAGTAGTTACCAGAACGATTAAAAGATTGGTCAAGTATGACACTTTAAAAGAAAAATATAAGCTTACCGATAATAATGGGAGAAAAACAACTAAAAGGATTACTGAAGATTTTAATGAAGTGGTTAGAACAATGACTCAACTGGATTCCATTCACATCGTTTTAAATAAAAGATTAAACAAAAAAGAAAAATATTATGTAAGCGTAAAAGCCGAGCTAAACTCCAAGCGGTCATGGTTCCCATTTAATTACATTTTGTTTTTTATGTCTTATTTGGATTTTGATACATCCTGGAAAAACTCCTCACCTGTTACTTTCAAATAAATCCTTTTAAAGTGATGCCATGCAAAAACCGCATATTAGTTTTCCATCCGAAGAATATTTAAAAAGAAAAAAACGCCGGACCGTAAAGATTACTTTATTGGTGTTTATTGCCCTGGTGTCTTTAACCTCTATAGAAGCCTACATCATCCAGCAGAATGTTTCTTCGCCCATTTCAAATAATATTATAGTTTTTGCTCTATTCAACATTATTATTATTTTGCTTTGTGTTCTTGTTTTACTGATTTTAAGAAACCTGATAAAACTCAATTTTGAAAGAAGAAGCGGCATAATTGGCGCAAAATTCCAGACAAAACTTGTGCTGGCCTTTGTAACCCTCGCGCTTGTTCCGTCTGTATTGCTTTTTTTAACAGCCAGTAAACTTTTTACATACAGTATCGATAGTTGGTTTAATGTGCAGGTAGAAACTTCGCTGAAAGAGTCTTTACATGTCGCTCAAAGTTATTATAAAAACCATGAAAAAAAGTCTATTTACTTCGCGGAGAAATTGAGTGAGGTTATAATCGACAAAAATCTTTTAGCAGAGGAAAACCTGAAGACCCTTTTTGATTTTGTAAGAAAAAAAAGAATAGAGTACGGTGTCGACGCAATAAAAATATTTAAAAAAGATACGGTGGTAGTTGAAATTTTTAACCCTGAACTTCAGGCAACAATTTATTCAAATGATTTTTCAGAATTAGTTAAGGAGGGGTTCAAAAAAAATACGACTTCAGAACTGAGATCCTTTCAACAGGCATATATGATTGCCGGGATATCGCCTGTGTTGATACCTGAAGAGCAAAAAGTTCAGGGGGTTGTTTTAACAGCCTATTATATTCCAAAGAGCATGGTTTCAAGAATTAATGAAATCCAAAGAATTTTCGAGGAATATAAGCAACAAAAGCTTTTAAAACACCCTGTTAAAGCAGGATATATTCTTACTTTTTTAATGATTACCTTATTGATTCTTTTCTCCGCTATCTGGTTTGGGTTTTACCTTGCAAAGGGAATTACAGGTCCTATTCAAAAGCTTGCAGAAGGAACCAAGGCAATTGCTGCCGGAAATCTGAGCTTTAAAATTGACGTGAAGGCGAATGACGAGATCGGTATATTAGTGGATTCTTTCAACCAAATGGCGGACAATCTTCGCCAGGGTGAAATTAAAATTGAAGCGACAACGGAGAATTTAAAGAAAACAAATACGGAACTTGATAAGCATGGAAAATATATGGAAACCGTATTGGAAAATATAGGAGCAGGTGTGATCTCTTTTGACCAATCAGGAAAAATAACTATGGTAAATAAAGCGGCTGTTAATATTTTAAAGATCCTTTCTAAAGATTTTCGAGAAAAATATTATAAAGAAGTTTTTGAAAGATCACTTTTAAAACCTGTCAGGTCCCTTATAAAGAAAATGAATAAAAAAGGCGTTGATTCTATAGAAGAGCAGATTAATGTAACAGTGGAAGGAGTAACGTTAACGCTTTTAACCAGTATTAGTATCCTGAGAAACAGCCAGACTGATTATCTTGGAATGGTTATTGTTTTTGAAGATCTCACTGAACTTATCAGAACCCAAAAAATCGCGGCATGGAGAGAAGCGGCAAGGGACTTTGCTCATGAAATTAAAAATCCATTAACCCCGATTCAACTAAATACACAGAGACTTCAAAAGAAATTTAAAGAAAATTCAGGAGACTTTAAGAAAATTTTTGAAGAATCCACTAAAATTATTGTGAGCGAGGTAAATGGAATGAAGGAATTGTTAAATGAGTTCTCTCAATTCGCGAGAATGCCTGAATCAAGACCAAAACCAAACTCTCTCCATGATATCATTGATGAAACGGTTAACCTCTATAATGGATTAAAAAGCAATGTGGAAATCGCAAAGCAATTTGACCCTAAAATCAGATTAATCAATATTGACTTTGAACAGATTAAAAGAGTTTTTGTAAATATAATAGATAATGCCATTGATGCGATGAATGGTGGTGGCCGTATAGAAATAGGTACCTATCTCGATGACATGAATAATGTAGTAAAAATTAAAATATCTGATTATGGCAAAGGCATTAATGCTGAAGACCGTGTAAAATTATTTATGCCGTATTTTACTACTAAGAAAAGAGGAACAGGGCTTGGACTTGCCATTGCCAGCCGAATTGTAAAAGACCATAATGGAAGTATTAAAGCAATTCCAAATGAAATTAAAGGCACAACTTTTTTGATTGAATTACCTGTATAAGGTGTTTGCTATGAAAAAGGAAAAAATTTTGATAGTAGATGACGAGAAAAATATATTGAAGTCTCTTGAAGGGATTTTGGTTGACGAGGGCTATAATGTAAAAAAAGCGGAGAACGGTTTAAAAGCATTAGAACTTGTGGATACGTTTTGCCCGGAAATGGTTTTACTGGATATTTGGATTCCTGGAAAAGATGGCATTGAAGTTTTAAAAGAGATCAAAAATAAGTATCCTCTTATCGAAGTGGTTGTAATATCCGGTCATGGAAGCATAGAAACTTCTGTTAAGGCTATTAAACTCGGAGCTTTTGACTTTATTGAAAAACCTCTTTCGCTTGAAAAAGTGATTATGACAGTAAACCTGGCAATTAAGAACCGAAGCGATGCCAAAAAAAGCATAACGACTAAAAAAATTACTAAACAAGCAAAAACTGGCAAAAGCGATGAGCTTATACGCACTTCTTTAAAGGACTTAAATCCTGATTTATCACATCTGGAAAAGTCATCAAACAAACATATTACAAAAAAACAATATTCTATAAAGGAAAGAGAACAGGCATGGGAAAAAGAATTTATCCTGGAGCAATTGAGGAAGAATAGCTGGAATCCTGAAAAAGTAGCCGGTGAATTAGGAATTACTAATTCGCAATTTAAGCAAAAATTAGCATATCACCAAATTAAACTGTCTAAACCAGACAGGAAAAAAGAAAAAAATCAGCGCACACTCCAGAGTAGTGTTGTGCTGTGTGGGCAGTGCTTACATTCCGGCATTAAAACAGGCCTTATTCTGTCCCCATTACCTCCCGATAGTGGAATAGTTTTTGAGGACATATCAACTGGAGAAACAGTAGACGCCCATATCGATAACGTTGAGTCAACAAAATATGCTACTACTTTGAAAAAAAATTATACTTCAATTAAAACCATTGAGCATATTATGGCGGTTTTGCATATGTATCGCATTAGTAATCTCCTGATAAAAATAGGCGATGAAGTTCCTATTATGGATGGCTCTGCAAGAGACTTTTGTGAACTTATCGAAGATGGCGGGATTGAAGAACAAATGATTAACTTGGAGGAAATAGTCATTGATAAAGAATACTGCGTTAAAAAAAATGGAAGATCAATACGCATAACACCATCAAAAAATTTTGAGGTTAGATATCAATTTAATTCTGAAGGGCCAATAAAGGAACAGAAATTCGTATTTTCATATACAGGAAAAGAAAGCTTTAAGAATGAAATTGCGCCGGCAAGAACATTTGGATTTTTGAAAGAATATGAAAAACTTGAAGAGATGGGGCTGGCAAGCGGTGGACGACTGAGTAATGTTATTTTGCTTGATGATGAAAAAGTTATTAACACTGATTTGAGATTTCCAGATGAATTTGCCAGACATAAAATTTTAGATATTATTGGGGACTTTTATCTTTTGGGAAAGCCGGTAAGAGGGTGTATAACCGCATGTATGACAGGCCATGCAGAAAATATTGCTTTACTTAAAGACATACATAATGATGAGTTAAGAAATGGTTAAAATTGCCGTTCTTGTCTCTGGCCGAGGCTCAAATCTCCAGGCCATTATCAATTCCATAGAAAACAAAAAAATAAACGCTGTTATTGCTATAGTGATCAGCGATGTGCAAAATGCATTGGCCTTAGAAATTGCCAGGGAACATGGCATTAAGACATTACTGGTTGATCCAGGTAAATTTAAAACAAGAGAAGATTTTGATCAAAATATAATAGAAATTTTAAAAAAGAAACAGGTGACTTTAATTTGTCTCACTGGTTTTATAAGGATTTTGTCTAAAACCTTTGTTCAACAGTTTAAAAATCGGATTATGAATATCCATCCATCCCTTCTTCCTTCTTTTCCAGGTCTCAACGTTCAAAATAAAGCGTTGGATGCCGGCGTAAAATTTAGCGGTTGCACAGTCCACTTTCTTGATGAAAACGTTGATACGGGACCTATCATTTGCCAGTCGGTTGTTCCCGTGCTTGATAATGATACTGTAGAAAGCCTTTCAGAGAGAATCTTAAAAGAAGAGCATCGTATCTATCCTTTAGCGATTCAGGCTTTTATAGAGCAGAGACTTGTTTGTGAAGGAAGAAAAGTATTTTGGAAAAATGAAAAAAAAACTTGAACCGTCTTTTAGACTTTATTTCTTTTTCATTATTTTCTTTTTAATCCCGCAATCCACCTATTCTGAGTCTTTTGATCTCATAATTAACGGGCTTCAAAAGTATCTAAACAATACGAATGATTTTACTGCATCGTTTATCCAGGTAACTAAATTACAATCTTTTGAAGAAAAGCAGATTTCCAGCGGTGAGGTCTATATTATGAAACCTGGACAAATGAGATGGGAATATCAGAAACCGGAACTTCAAACAATTGTCATAAATAGCCGGCAGGTTTGGATATACACACCGGAGGATAATCAAGTGATTAAAACAAGGATTGAGAAATTGGGTACATCCGTAATCTATAAATTATTTTTATCCAATGAAATTATGATAAATGAAATATTCAACATTGCTGCCGTAAAGGAAGAAGAAAATTCTGGAAAACGGGTGTTTTTTTTAGAATTGTTTCCTAAAAATACGGAGATCAATATCTATAAAGTTATAATAGAGTTGTCCAGTATTAGCTATGAAATAAAATCATTTGTTACCTATGATCAACTGGACAACATTACAACAGTCAAATTCACCAATATAAGAAGAAATAAAGGTATAAAACCATCTATTTTTGATTTTAAAATTCCTGAAGGTGTAGAAATTGTAACATCTGAGGATTTAGGTGTTTCGGAAAATTGAGCTTATTGAGCCACGAAAATCACGAAGAAGCTTAAAATTAACTTAGTGGTTATTTACTCATTTTAGTTGCTTCTGCATTGTATTATGTACTTGTCAGATTCATTTGAAAAAAAATTTGTCATAACTGTAGAATTACCACCGCCTAAAGGAACTGAAGTTCAGAAAACACTTGATATCGCTAAATCCCTTAAAGGAATGGTTGACGGCATCAATGTGACAGATAACCAGAGGGCCATCATGAGAATGAGTTCTCTTGCATTCAGCCATCTGATTAAAGATACCGGGAACGAACCTATAATGCGGATCTGCTGCCGCGACCGAAACCGTCTTGCTTTACAGTCGGATATTCTTGGCGCCTTAGGCATAAAAAACCTCTGCCTTATGACAGGGGATCATACTCTTGTAGGAGATCATCCTGAGAGCTAAACCAGTGTTTGATATCGATTCAATACAATTAAATCCAGAGGGTCCGGAAAATGGAAAGGGGGGAAAGCATATCCGGAAAAAAAATACCGCCAAATCTCTCTTTTTCGGTGGGAGGAGGGGCTAATCCATTTTCTGAACCCTTTGATCTTCATAAAATGCAATTTAAAAAGAAAGTCCAGGCGGGCGCTATTTTCTTTCAAACTCAACCTTTTTTTAATCATGAATCAATTTTGAAATTTATAGATAACGTTAAAGGAATTAACGCGAAATTTTTAATTGGGTTCACTCCCTTGAAATCG
>CBDUII010000131.1:0-7062 GCA_965367285.1 uncultured bacterium | reverse complement strand
ATATCTCCTAAAATAAAACTACCAAAACAAATACTGCTCCCATAAATTAATACCAAAGTCAGTGGGTTGCTGAACAGTGTTCCTGTTATAGCAACTGCCATATTTAATCTGAACAGCCAGGCCATTGCCATAGCGGAAATTGTTTGAGTACCCGGGATAGGTGAGAAGGATATAAAAATCCCAACAGCAAAAGCCAAAGAAATCCGGTGAGGAGGCTCATCGATTGCTAAGATTTGACTGAATCTGTTTTTAATGGCTTTACGAGAAATCATAGATTAAAATAAAATAGTATCATTTTTGTTAATATTCATTCAATGCCAAAAAAAGCTGAAGAATTAAAAGAGGATTATATATACTAAAAAGATCGAAATACATCTTGAAATTAATTATAATATTTATTATTTATTCGACGCACGATGTATTTGCTGTCTGAGCTGTAAAAGGAAATTAAATGGCGCTTCAAGAATTAGTTATCCTTATTTTAGGTACTACTTCGATCGCTTTAATTTACACTTTTTTGGAGCCCGATCATTACCTGCCGCCCGCCGCAATGTTTCTGCCCGGCAAATGGTCGCATAATAAAACGATATATATAACCCTCCTGTGCGGTTTTGCTTTTCTTCTAAGTTCTCTCTTGATCAGTACAATAGGTATTGCTTTAGGCCTGGCCATTAAAAAATATGTGGCATTGGAAACATTCCGTGGTACCCTGGCGGCATGGGTCATTATTGTATTTGGCCTGGCATATTTCGACCAAAGATTAGCGCTGGCTTTGCTGAATATTCAACATGAACATTGGCATGTGCATAGCGGTAAAGTTGTCAATATTTATGATAAACATTCCCATACGAAAGAACATCCCCGCATCCACGAAAAAGAAAATTTAAAACCTCTTCAGCCATGGAAGCTCTTTTTAACTTTTTTTTTCCATCCCTGCAAGCCTTTTATAGCCATAGTAATTTACCCGACGGCAAAGGACAGTATTTTAAGTTTAGGATTCTTAACCGCCATTTTTGTCGGTGTGACAATTGCGTCATTGCTGATAATTGCCTTAAAGCCGGATTTGGGAATTAAACTATCTTCCTATGAGCGATTGGATCGTTATCGCAATGCTTTAGCAGGCGCAACAATTTTTTTGTGTGGGATAGCACTCCTATTGCTATAAATATATGATACAAAAAAAGACAAAATTTTATCAAAACTCTTTTCACCTTTATTTAACCAGAAAGAGGAATTATCCAATTTTTAATATATTCGCTTTTTACTCCACAGCTCAATCAATGCTTTTGCCTCTAATTAACAATAACAGTAAACTATCTTTTAAATAAGGAGATTGATGTGCCAGAAGAAATGGAATTATGTATAGAGGTTGAACCAATAAATCCCGATACACCTAGTCTGTAAGTTCTCTCGTAAAAGAAGCATTTGATGAGTCAATTATCGCAAGTGGATTAGATCAAATACCCTCACAGAAACCGGAGATGGTTTTCAAACAACATTTGCCTTTAATTGCGGAAATGAATCTGGTCGTTTCGGTCATTCAACTGGCAATCACTGCTGATCCTCTTCTCATATCAAAAGTAAAATTATTTCTAAGCTCATTCTTCTCCAACCAAAAATTTAAAAAAGCAGTCCCAAAAAATATGAACATTAAATTTTCCATTGGAAATGAAAAATTTGAAGCAAAAGATCTAAGCAGTGACGGTTCATTTAAAATCATAACTAAAGAATTTGAATTTCATTACGAAAGAAAAAAAGGTTGAATTTAGATGCCATTGGATACTAAACGACGGGCAATGCTGAACGTGTGCTGTCACATTTTTGAAAAGTTAGCTGGTTACCTTAATGTTTTTGAAGAAGCATCAGAATCTTCTGAAAATTGCTCTTGTTACAAAATTGTAAAGGAATGTTTTGATTCTGCTGTTTGTGAATTCGGAAAAACCCCGCCTGATTCTGATAAAACAAACATTCTGCTTAATGACTTGCTGGATAAAATAGAAGGATCATTTAAACTAAAATATTCCAGCAATCAAAATATTCTCAATGCATTTCAACATTTTAAAAATGTTGCTTTGGAATCTTCTGTTTCCAGTTTATGCATGATTGAAAAGTTTCTCGAAGAGGGCAAAAAAATATCCTGTAGTTGTTATTCAAAATTTTGTCCTCCTGAATATCAAGGCGCCGAAAGAAATGCAAATCTTATAATTATGCCAAGCAAGAACACCGGCTTTTCCTCTATCCCTAAAAAAATATCTGGAACAAGCGAAATACATTTTAATTATGCTACGGCAGGCTTTGATTTTATTGTATATATTAATCTCCCTTTTTACTTTCTCCACGAGTACTTATCGCATATTCATTCAGCAAATTTATTTAACGAAAACGATTCTCAGCAGATATCATCATTTGAAGATGGCTGGCTTATCTATACAGCCCATCATAAATATAAAAAATATATTCGTTCTATACCTGAATTTGCAGATAACCTTTACCATAAAGATCATTACCTAACCAAGTATATTTCGATTGTTACCAATGATGATGATAAATTAGAAACTAAAAGGTGTTATCATCTCGCTAATGAATTTATTGATATTGCGGGCACGGATATATTCTGCAAAATCAGCTTTCTTTTATCAGCTACTGATCACAATTCCCTCCATGGTTACTCACCACTACATACTAAATTTATTATACTTATACGTAAATGGTTAAATCGGTATCTTAAAATGACAGAAAAAGATAAAAAAGATCAGGTAGCCTTTTTGGAACTTGCAATTGAGGATAAGCAGCCCATTAAAAGCCTTTTAGACATAATAAGTTAAAAAAACCGTAAATTTTATTTTATTGGTACTTGACAATAAATTGACCTTGGGTTTAATATGTATATATTGGTTGCGTATCACACATGTAACATTTCTAAATTTATTGTTCAATAGGAGAAAAATGGCTGTTTGGGGGGAAGTTTCGTTTAAAGTAAGAAGAACTGTTTTGCTTGCAGGAAAGTTTACAGTAAGCCAGATTGAGGATATCACCGGCATAAAATATCAGAGCGTGGAAACAGTTATTCAGAGGTTGCTAAAAGAAGGTACGCTTGTAAAAGCTGACGCAAAGAAAGACATTTCTTCAGTTGGCGTTGTTTCCAAAAAAGGAAGACCCAAACAGTATTATACCTTTGCCGGTGATGAAAAGATAAAAATGCTAAAAGAAAACCTGGAGGCTCTTTCGTTAGAGCATTCCATGGCAGGACCAGTCAGACATAAGCCTAAAAATCCACACTTTGTCAAAGCTATTTCATTGATTAATGATTTAGAGTCATCTTCTTCTGCTATAAACGAGAATGTGTTAAATGAGATCGAGAATAATCTTTCTCTGTCTAAAGAATATGAGGATGCGTTTGATGAAAATAATGAGATAGCTTTAGCCCATATTGATTTTGCTAAAGCCAGGTTAGAATACTTGAAAGATGATAGGGATGAGGCTGAAAAATTATTAATAACCGCTAAAGATGTTTTTAAAAAATTCGAAATGAAGGAAGAACAATCTGCTGATGAATATTTTGTATCATCAGCATTAAAAGCTGCTGTACACGAGATAAAAAAGACATTAAAACATGCAAACTTTGAAACACTCTCAGACAAACTAAATCGCTTGTTTCTAAGTTTTTCATCCTGCTCAGCTTTTCCTGTTATTTTTACAAAAGTAAAGGAATTTGCTGAAATTGTCGGAAAATTATCAGAATTAACAGCAACTCTAAATAGTAAAAACAGGACTTTAGAAAATCAAATTTATCTGTTATTAGAAGAAAACTACCGGTTGAAAATTCAAAATCAACTGTCCACTGAAATTAACCATAATTTATCAGAAGTTGTAAAAATAACATCTGCGCAAGAAATCTAATATCCTCCGCAGGATAGACCACAAACGAGTTGTACACACAAAAAAGAGGAATTTGGATTACCAAGAAAGATTCCTAATGTAGATGACATTCGGGAAAGAGGAAAGAAAAGGGAAGCGTTTTGCATACAGTTGATACCATAGAATTTACTGAAAATCTGAAAAAGCGGATTGAGGCTCGCGAAAAAAAGGAATTTGATGTTGCAATAACATATCTCAACACAGCAGCAGGACTTAACCCTGAAGACACTCTTCCTCATTTGGCTGCTGGCTTGGTTTACAGGGAGCAAGCGAAATCTGGTAATGCAATTGCTGCTTTTAAAAAGGCCGTTGAAGTTGATCCAAACAGAGCTGAAACATATAAGGTTTTAGGTCTTACTTACAAAAATTTAGGTCAATTTAACGAGGCAAAAGAGGCTTTTGAGAAAGCTCTTGAGTTTGAGCTTTATGCTGATAGTAAAGCAGAAATTCTGACCGCCTTAGGAGAAGTCTTTCAAAAAAAGGGTAACCGTGACAAAGCTATTGATTCCTTCAATAGAGCCCTTGCCATAGCTCCAAACAATTCCACATTACTTTATAAGTTAGGCACGCTCTATTTTGACAATGAGAACTTCGACAAAGCGATAGGTGTCTTAAACAAAAGCCTTGAAATCGAGGAAACGGTGGATACTTATAACCTTATGGGCATAACTCTCGGAGAGAAGAACCGACACGAAGAAGCTGAAAAAATATTTAAAAAAGCAATAAAGTTAGATCCAAATATTGTGAGGACTTACATAAACAGAGGAATAGTTAGAATGTCTTTAGGAAAGCTTGAGAGAGTAATAAAAGATTTCCAAAAGGCAATCGAAATTGACCCTAAGAATTATCTTGCTTACTTTTTATTGGGAATAGCCTTTTTTAATTTTGGTGACAAAGACAAAGCTATATTTTTTTTGAAAAAGGCTACGGAGCTGAAATCTAATGAACCACAACTTCTATATCACTTGAGTTATATTCTTGATGAAATGGGACAGTATGATAAGGCCGAAGAAATAGCTGAAAAGTATATCAGTATGAATCCGAAAGATTCCGGGGCTTACAACCTTTTAGCTGGTATAAAATTCAAACAGGATAAAATTGAAAATTGCCTTGAAATTCAACAAAAAGCCATTACGTTAAACCCAAAAACAGCAAGCTATTATCTGAATATAGCTGCCGCATACAATGCCAGTGGAAAAGAAAAAAAAGCACTTAAAAATATTAGAAAAGCAACTATGTGTGATGAAAAAAATGCTAACACTTATCACGACGCAGGAATTTTACTCAAAAACATGAAAATGAATAATGAGGCTATAGAAAACCTTAATAAGGCCATTAAGCTTGATAATAATAGCTATTCAACATACAGATCCCTTGGAGAAATTTATTTAGATCAAAAAAAGATCGAAAAGGCTAAAGAAGCCTTTCAAAAGTCAATTAATTATAATTATAGATATGCGCCAGCTCATTTTTTCTTGGGAGTTTCATTTTCTCTTGAAAAAGAGTACAAAAAGGCTGTTCAGTCTCTAAAAAATGCTATTAAATATAACCAAAAAAACATCTCTCCATATTTGGAATTGGGTAGAATTTACTCTATTTTAGAGAAATATGGTGAGTCCATTAATATATTTAAAAAAGCAGCAAAAATAGAACCCGAAAACCCTTTGATCTATTACCTGTTAGGGCATGTTAAATTCAACCTGTCTGAATATGAAAAATCTAAACAATCTTTCGAAAAAGCTCTTGACCTGAATCCTAAATATGCTGAAGCATATTTAGGAATTGGAAAAGTTTATAATAATTGGAAAGATTTCAGAAAATCTATCGAATATTTTAATAAGGCCATACAACTTAAAGATAATTACGTATATGCTTATTACTGGTTAAGTCGTACTTATCATAACAACAATAACCTTAGAAAAGCAGAAAAATTTATTAATAAAGCAATTGAAATAGACCCTTTAAATGACATATACCAGAATTCATTGGCTGTTATTTATAAGGATCAAAAAAGATATGATGAGGCATTTCAAAAAATCAATAAAGCCCTTGAATTAGATCCTGATCATTCCCTTTATCATAATAACCTTGGCTTTGTATATTTCAAAATGAACCAGATAGATAAAGCCATAGAAAAGTTAAATAACGCAATTAAAATCGATCCTGATTACCCAAGGGCATATTTTAATTTAGCCATGTGTCATCTATTGCAAGGGAAATTGGAAGAAGGGAAAAAAGATTATAAAAAAGCTTTATCAATTGACAAAGATCCAAAAAACTATGAAACAGAAGAACATATAAAAGACCTTGAAGATGCTCTTATCGAACATCCCGCATGGAGGGATAAGTTGAGGCCTGCTATTGGATTATTGCAAAATTATAAAGGTGATTTTGCTATAAAATCTCGTTCATCTATGAAGTAAACAATTTTCTTAATAACAGTTATTAAATTTTCATTTGTTCGCTTTTATCAACTTTTTTTCATAATAAACAGCATTACCTTCTGCCGGACTCGTGATTTGCCGTTAATCAAATCCTGCAACCAATAATTTCAGATGCCTCCAGCTTTATTATAAAATCAAGCAATTTGTATCTATTCCCCACCTTGACAAAAACGTGCGAATAGTGATACAAAAGACCTCTCTGAAAGGAAGGGTATAAATGAAACAATATAATATCAATCAATTAAGAAATATTGGTTTAGTGGCTCACGGAGACGCGGGCAAGACCTCTCTGGCAGAGGCAATGCTCTTTACATCCGGAGCATCAGACAGGTTGGGAAAAGTGGGAGATGTATCGAGCGTAATGGATTTTGATCCTGATGAAATCAAGCGGGGCGTAACCATTAATTCTTCCCTTGCCTTCTGTGAATGGAACAGTCATAAGATCAACATAGTAGATACACCGGGCTATGTGAATTTCATTGCGGAGACCCGGGGTTCCATGCGAGTTATAGATACCGCTATCGTGGTAATTTCTGCTGATGAATGAGTTCAGGTTATTACTGAAAGAGTATGGAAATGAGCAGACGAAGATATTCTTACCAGTTCCTTTTTTATTAACAAAATGAATCATGATCGGTGTCCATTTACTAAAGTGGTGACTGATGTTCATAAACTAATGAACAAGAAACCAGTCAAATTC
>CBDUII010000130.1:0-7104 GCA_965367285.1 uncultured bacterium | reverse complement strand
GATAAAAGCGTGCGAGGACAAGTTTGAGCGGGAATCTATAAACATTGAAATTCCTATACTTAAATTTATTTTAGGCAAAATTGCTATAGGATTCAAATTTATTATAAGGTGAAATTAAGGTATTTACTTTATTGCGACTTTTTACTAAAATTAGATAAAGGAAAAAATCATTGAAGAAAAAAATGAGAAAGAGTTTTATCGGAAACCACCTCGAATCACTTAAAGGGCTGTCATTATGAAAAAATCGGCTCCCATAAATAAGACAAAAGGCTACGTACCGTTTTTCGTTTTAGTGGCATCCATGCTTTTTCTTCTTATATGGCAGGAAAGCACTAAGGAAAGCCCTTTAAAGCCGGGCGAATTTCGTGATAAAGAGAGTCCACGATAAATGTACCTGGCCCCTAATTTTACGCTGCCTGATTTGAACGGTAAAAAGATTGAATTAAAAGATTACAGGGGAAAAGTTGTGTTCCTGAATTTTTGGGCTACCTGGTGTCTGACATGCGAAGAAGAAATGCCTTCTATGGAAAAGCTTTATCAGAAATTCAAGGGAAATTCTTTTGAAATACTTACAATCAGCATTGATACAGAGGGAAAGCAAATTGTAATTCCTTATATGAAAAAATTTGATTTAACTTTTCCGGCGTTACTTGATCCGAAAAGTAAAGTAGCCAAACTTTACCGAACAACCGGCGTTCCTGAAACTTTTATCATCAACAAAGAAGGGTTTATTGTACACAAAGCTATTGGACCCAGAGCATGGGATACTGAGGAATCTTTTGATGCTTTTGATAATTTAACCCGCCTCTGATTAGCTATTGTCTGTGTGGTTTTAGTTATTTTTCGTAATGTAAGATAGTGGAGATTCAAATTGAAATTTATTCCAAACCAAACTGCTCCCTTTGTGATAAAGCAAAAGCCGTTATTGAAAAAATAAAGAGTGAGCGTGCGATTACTATCTCGGAAATCGACATCTCAAAAGACCCCGTATTATTTGAAAAATACAAAGAAAAAATTCCTGTGGTTTTTATAAACGGCAAACAGGCTTTTGTTTACAAAATCCATGAGACTACTCTGAGAAAGAAACTGGATATTTTCTCTAATCGTTTTTTTGAAAGCAGAAGACAGATGAAATCAAAGCTTGTAATAATACCCGCTTATGATGAAGAAAATAATATTGAGGATGTTATACGTAATATTTGGAAAACTTCTCTCAATCTTGATATATTAGTTATCAACGACGGATCAAATGACCAGACAGCGAATGTAGTTGAAAAATTAGGTGTTAAATTAATTTCCCTGCCTTACAATTTGGGTTACGGGGTTGCTCTGCAAACCGGTTTTTTATACGCCAAACAAAAAGGCTATAATATTGTAATTCAGATAGATGCAGATGGTCAACACGATCCGACATATATCTTAGGCATGATTAAAGAAGTCCAAAAGATGGATGTGGATGTAGTAATAGGTTCCCGATTTTTACAAGACAATAGTTATAAAACAACAATGTCCAAAAAACTGGGAATGACCCTTTTTGGATTGCTTACGTCATTAATTATCAGGACAAGAATAACTGATCCAACTTCAGGGTTTCAGGTATTAAAAGGGGATGTAATCGATTTCATGTCACAGGATCTGTATCCTCCTGATTACCCTGATGCAGATATGCTTATTTTGCTTCATCGTGCGGGGTTTAAAATAAAAGAAGTCCCTGTTAAGATGAAAAGCGCTCCTAAATACGCAAAAAGCATGCACAGGGGGCATAAAACTATTTATTACGTCCTTAAAATGCTTTTATCCATTATCGTTACTTTGCTGAGAGTGAAGCCTAAACGAAGGAAAACTCATGCCGCCTAAAATCAGACTCATAACTATAGCTGTTTGTATTTTCATCGTTGCTTATGTTTTTGAGCTGGTCAGGAGAAGGCATCTGAATGAAGAATACTCAATGGGTTGGTTGATCACCGGCATATTAATGCTGGTAATGGCTACCTGGATTGATTTGCTGGCAAAAATATCAGATTTAGTGGGTTCAGCAGCGGTTACTTCTACATTATTTTTTCTTGGGCTAATATTTTTAGTAGTCATCTGTTTACATTTTTCCATTAGAATTTCCAGTTTAACAAACCAGGTCAGGAAGTTAAGCCAATGGCTGGCAATAATGAATCATGAGGTTGATTTAATTGGGAAGGGAACCGGTCAAATTGAAAAAAAACAGGAAAGCAAACAACCCCAAACTACTGATGATAAAGCAGGTAAGCCTTCCAAAGAAAGCATGCTAATTAATGAAAATTTTAAGAACAATTGAGACTTTTTATCCCTTTATTTGCGGTCCTGCCAATCAGGTTTATCAGATATCTAAAAGACTGCTTAAAAAAAATATAGAATCCACAATACTTACGACTTACTGTGATGTAGATTCTTCTCTGCCTGCTAAAGAATTATATGATGGCATTCCTGTATTTCGTTATCCAAATATTATCCGGTTAATGCGCTATTGTATCAGCCTTGGCATGATTGGCGCTTTTAAAGATTTTTACCTTATCCATAGCCTTAATTACAGTAATTTTCAATTCGTTCTTTGTTTTTTATATAGAAAATGAAAAAAAAGCTTTTTATTTTAAGCACGCACGGCAGTCTTTTAGGATATCTGCGTTACCTGCCCACACGTTTTTCCATGCTTCCCTATCAAGCTTATGACCTCGCTACTTTAAAAACAACAGTTAGGTTTGCCGACAAAATAGTTGTCTCTACGAAGCTCGAATATGAAGACGCAATAGAATTCGGTATAAACAGGAAAAAAATAGACATTATACCTATGGGTATAAATACAGTTAATTTTTCGAATAAAAAATTGGATAAAACCAAAGATTGTATAGAACTCCTTTTCGTGGGGCGAATAGCCAGAAACAGAAACCTGGAAACCATAATTCATGCCTTATCCAGACTGGACAGGAATTTCAAACTTAAAATTGTTGGCGAAGAAGCGCGTACCAGCAGTACTACACGCCATGGTTATCTCAACAACCTATACCAAATAATTGATAAATTGAATCTAAAAAGACGGGTTGAGTTTACAGGTCAAAAAGTTGGAGAAGAATTGCGGCAATGTTATAAAAGCGCTGATCTTTTTGTTTTTACTTCCCTTTACGAAAGTTTTGGACAGCCAATTTTGGAAGCAGCGGCAGCAGGCCTTCCTGTCATCTCCACGCCTGTTGGAGTAGCCAACGAACTGGTTTTTGACAATCAAACTGGGTTTCTCGTTAATCTCAACCCGGAAGAAATCGCTGAAAAAATAAACCTGATGAAAGAGCAAAAAGTCAGAAATGAATTTGGTAATAATATTCAAAAGCTGGTTAAAGCTCACTTCTCATGGGATACTATTATTGAAAAGTATAAATCTCTTTATTTCAAGTTATCAAAAATTGCTTGAATCTTGACAGAAACTATAGTAAATTTAAGAAAGAAAGCGTTCAGTTATCAGCCGTCAGTTATCAGCTAAAATAAAAAGGAGTATCATAAAATACCAACCCATTTTTTTTAATTGGAGCTAAACTTATGACAAAAAAGCAAATAAAATTTACCGCGGGCTCTTTAGTAATTGTTGCAACTATTATTTATTTGATTTATACAGGTATTAGTCAGACATCGGTTTATTTTTTCACTGTATCCGAATTAATTGACAAAAAAGATACTATTTTCGATGAAGGGGTTAGAGTCAACGGAACAGTAGTACCGGGGTCCATAAATAAAGATAACTCTAACTTGAAGGTAAATTTTAAAATTACTGATTCAAAGAAAAACCTTCTGGTTCTTTACGAAGGTATTATCCCCGATATGTTCAAAGAAAATATTGATGTAGTGGTAGAGGGTACTGTTGATCAAAATGGCAATCTTAATGCTAATATCCTGTTAACGTCATGCCCATCAAAATACGAAGCTGAAAAAAAGGAAATTTATAATAAAATATAGCTTCTCTTGAAGCATCCTGCATTACAATACGTAAAGCAACGTTTTTTTTTAGAAAAGTTTTTTAACACACCCCGTCCCGGAGGGACATGTTAGAGGGGAATTCTCCCCAAATTCCCCCTTAAAAAAGGGGGATACAGGGGGTTGTAATTTTGGTTGCGGCTCCGCAAAGCTGTGTATTCAGTGTTTTTTGAAAAGTCCGGGATTATTTCCCGGTTTTTTTTTGTGATATGACAACAATTGGACAATTCTCTCTATTAATAGCCTTTGCGCTCTCCCTCTATATTATCATCGCATACTGGATTGCCGCCAAATCCGATAACGAACACCTGAGAGCAAGCTGTGAAAATTCTGTCTATGCTTTAACCGGACTAATAATTTTAAGCTCTGCCGCCCTGTTTTATGCTTTTATAAGCCGCGATTTTAGTATTGAGTATGTAGCTAACTATTCAAATCGTGATCTTTCACTGTTCTATACTATTTCGGCATTCTGGGCCGGCCAAAAAGGGTCTTTGTTGTTATGGAGTATAGTTCTCTCCATTTTCAGCACTATTGTATCCATCCAGAACCGGCATAAAAACAGGGAGCTGATTCCTTATGTCATGATTATTCTTCATGTGGTTTTGGCTTTTTTCATTTTTCTCATGAATTTTTCAACCAATCCTTTTGAAAAAAGCTTTGAAACCCCGGCAGATGGGCATGGCCTGAATCCAATGCTTCAAAACCCTGCCATGATGTATCACCCGCCAACACTCTTTTTAGGCTATGTAGGCTTCACCGTGCCGTATGCTTTTGCCATGGCCGCGTTAATAACCGGCAGGCTAAGTGACGTCTGGATTCGAACCACCAGAAAATGGACTCTTCTGTCATGGTTTTTTCTCGGTATGGGCAATCTCCTTGGAGCTCAATGGGCTTATGTTGAATTAGGCTGGGGTGGGTACTGGGCATGGGACCCTGTTGAAAACGCCTCATTTATGCCCTGGCTGGTAGGTACGGCCTATCTCCATTCTGTTATGATCCAGGAAAGAAAGGGTATGCTGAAGGTATGGAATATGGCATTGATTTTATTGACGTTTTCGCTGACTATATTCGGGACTTTTATCACCCGCTCCGGGTTAATCCAATCAGTCCATGCCTTTGGTGACACCACTTTAGGATATTACTTTTTGGGTTTTCTCTTTGTAACTATTGCCTTCTCCACCTATTACATCATAAAAAGGCTTCCCTTATTAAAAAGCAAAAATGAACTGGATTCTTTTATTTCCCGGGAGAGCAGCTTTTTATTTAATAATTTATTCCTTGTTGGAATAGCATTTGCGACATTATGGGGAACGTTGTTTCCCATTATCTCAGAAGCAGTAAGGGGGGTTAAAATTACAGTAGGGCCTCCTTTTTATAACCAGGTAAATGTCCCCATAGCGTTAGGGCTTCTGTTTTTAATGGGAGTCTGCCCTTTAATCTCATGGCGAAAAGCGACTCCGGCTAATTTGAAGAAAAACTTTTTATTACCATTCAGCATTGCTGCCGCGGCCGGCGCTGTTCTTTATCCCTTGATTGGGAAAGGGCATTTTATGGCATGGCTTACCTTTTCACTTTCCATTTTTGTTCTACTCACTATTATTGTTGAGTTTTATCGTGGAACAATAGCCAGATCGCAGACAACAGGAGAAACCCCTTTTATATCCTTTTTCACATTAATCGCAAGAAATAAAAGAAGATACGGGGGATATATCGTTCACATTGGAGTTGTATTAATGTTCATTGGAATTGCGGGTTCGTCTTCCTATGTTACCGAAGTTCAGCAAACCGTAAAAAAAGGAGAATCAATAACAATAAAAGATTATAAACTCACATACCAGGGACTTCATGAAGTTCGCCCTAATCCGGGACAGGTATCAGTAGTGTCAACTTTAGTTGTGGAAAAGAATGGAAAATTCCTCTGGAAGGCTCAGCCGCAGAGAGATTTTTACCCGGCCACGGGACAGCAGTCGTCAACAGAAGTGGATATTCTTTCGACTCTTAAAGAAGATCTCTATGTAATATTAGCGGGTTATGATGAAAAAACTAATGCCGCAACTTTTAAAGTATTGATTAACCCGTTAACAAAATGGCTCTGGATAGGCGGAGTAATGCTTGGTTTTGGCACGTTAATATGCATGTGGCCGGATATGAGAGAAAAACAGCGTTTGATGGCAAAATACAGCACTGACAAAACTTTTGCAAAACAGGAAGTATCTGTTGGATAAATAGCTGTCAGCAATCAGCTTTAAGCAGTCAGAAATTAATGATAAAATGGCTGACAACTGACAGCAGATCGCTTATAATAATAAAAGGAGATGATTCAATGAAAAAAACAGGAAAGATATTTTGGGTAGTCATGTCTTTATGGATTTTTCTGCCTGCAACATTAACCTGGGCTGATCTCTATAAAGAGCAGAAAGAGGTCGAAGAACATCTTATGTGTATGTGCAAGGATAAATGCGGGAAAGTGCTTAAAAGCTGCATTTGTCAATATTCGGACCAGTATAGAATGGATATCGCGATGAAACTAAAAGAGGGATTAACAAAAGACATGGTTATTCAGACCTACGTAGACAGGTATGGAGAAAAAGCTTTATCAGCCCCAACTAAAAAAGGATTTAACCTTACCGCGTGGGTTACTCCTTTTTTCGCGATCATGATCGGGGGTATCGGAATCCGCCGCGTGGTATCTAAATGGGTCGCCTTAAGAAAAGATGAAAAACAAGATAAAATTACTGAGCAAAAAGATGTTCAAAAAGACAGCAAATATTCCCGCCTTCTTGAAAAAGAATTAAAAGAATTTGACTGATGACTATTTTCCTTCAATTGCTTTTAATCATAACTGTAAGCGCTGTTGTCGGATATCCACTTTTCGTAAAAAAGCCACGGAGCATGACAGGGTTCAGGAGCTTCAACCCTAATGGTTTGCCCCATCTGCTGATACAGAAAGAAGTAGCCTATGCTACTTTAAAAGATTTGGATTTTGATTTTAAAACCGGGAAGCTTTCGGATGAAGATTACCAGGAATTAAAAACCCAATACGAAAAAGAGGCAATAGATATTCTTGAAAAAATAGATAACTTATCCAAAAAACAATCGCATCCTGCCGGTAAG
>CBDUII010000129.1:0-7152 GCA_965367285.1 uncultured bacterium | reverse complement strand
TATTCTTAAAAAATCGGGGAAATCATTTTATTATATTGGAGGTCGGGAATTTCTGGTAATAGTTGTATGTTCAAACTGATTTCAGAAAGCTGTCATTCCAGCATGCTTTTAGCTGGAATCCAAGAAAAACCGGTTGATATCAGTCTCCTGGATGCCTGATAAAAGCACTCAGGCATGACAAACCGGAGGAAAAACGTCTTTCTCTTTTTTTTCATAAAGAATAAATTTTAACAAATGGGGAGTTACAGATAGATTACATATTGAAAAAAAATTGAAATGGTGGAGCTTCAATTTCCTTGACAAAAAAATCAATAAACGATAAATTTTTTAATAAAATAACGAGCCGGAGGCTCGCTATTTTAGTTATGGATTTGCGGCTCGAACACATTGAGATGGATATAAAAGCTATTGTATCTCACTTTGAAAAGGATTATGTTTTACTCTCCAATAAGGTAGGCGGAGTAAACGGCCGGTTAACTTCTCATCCTCAGGAAAGCCATCATAGTTCCTTATAAATAGCCTTAGTTTTTGGCGAGGGTTCAATTCCCAATAAAGAGGAAAGCATTCTGGAGCAGCGGTTGTATATCTTTGCTGCTTCTGCCTTATTGCCAAGCTTTTCATAGCACAGCATAAGTTGCTGGTAGAACTCTTCGGCTAAATCTTCTGTTTCAAGCCCTATAAGGTACCATCCCACAGCTTTTTCATATTCCCCTGCCTGCTGATAGAATTGACCCAGTTTTCCCACCATTCTTATATACTTGCTCCTGAGACGCTCACGAAAAGACATTGACCAGTACAGATCAGCCCCTTCGGTTCCCAGGAAGGGACCTTTATAGAGATGAATGGTTTTTTCCAGTTGACTGATTTCCGAATCCCTGATGGCAGTTTTATTTATGTTGTCAAGTGCTTGTTCAAATGCCCGGGCATCCACCCAGCAGTGTTGGTTGTCCAGGGTCAACCTGCCATCACTGAACCGGAGACCCCTGTCGTCTCCAAGCAATTCACGCAGGCGGTAGAGAGTAGTCGCGAAGGCCTGGTGGGCCATATCTCCCTCGGCCTCAGGCCAGAGGGCGTCGTTCAGTTGCGCCTCACTTACTTCGCTGCCGCCGAGGCCAATTAATGCCTTAAGCATTTCCAGGGGTTTTTTCTGAGCTTTTCTTGAAAAAGAAAGTGGTTCCCATCTTTTATAAGTGAAAACTTTCCTAATGTAAAGATTTTTATTGGCCAGGGCCAGTTTTTGATATTTACCGGCGGGGTTTTCGGCGTCAGCCGGCGGCAGCGAACAAGTTTTTGCGCGTAGTCTACTTCAATATCTGCTTCCAAGGCCGTGACGCACAGGTATGTTATTACAGAGAAGCGGCACCAGGGAAAGTTCACATACCCCTGTTGTTTTCCTAATGCCATGGCTTTGCGCAGCAGCCTCAGGCCAATCCGTTCAAGCCCGCGTTCTAAAGCAAGGTATGCCTCAGCCATAAGACACACAAAATTCAGATACATGCTCTTGATCTTACGCGCGTACCGATGCGTGTCGGCTAAATATCGAGCTGCCTTGGCATACTCCCCATTCTCGTACAGGAGCTGGGCTAAGGAAATTTTAACAACTGCAGCAGGATAAGGGGAGCCTGCCTTTTGCGCCAGGGCAAGAGATGTATTTGCATGTTCTAATGCCTGCCGGACATTGCCCCGGACGCTGGCCTCCCATGCGGCAAGATAGTGGTATTGGGATACATCCAGAAAGCGCCCTGGATTTAATACAGCCTCCATCCTGCGCAGATATTGCACTGCTGTCGGAAGATTCCCGGCAGTTAGACTGCCATACACTCCATGAGAAAAGAGATGAAAATCCCAATGGTGAACACCGGAATCGCGGGCCACTTTCAGTCCTGCCTGCACCGAAGATTCACAGGCTTTTGTGTCATTGGTCAGCCATGCATACTGGGCGTCCATTGAAAACCACATCAACCGCGCAAGTGGTGGAACCTCTGATTTTTTGCCAATAGGCTGTAACTGCTGAACGAGTAATCGGACTTTGGCCAAATCGCCGATCCACATATAATAGAGTATGAGTTGATTCCCAAGCATCATGCGAAGATTTATATCGTTTATGCCTTGCAGCAGCTTATACGCCTGCTCTATCCATGCAGACATGTCCGGATGATGGGTTTGCCTGAAGATCAGGGCACAACACATGCTTGCTGAAACATGTGCCTTTACCTCTGCGATGGGGAAAACAGAAGGCAGTTTGTAAAACCTCTCAAGCTCGGATATCCAATGGTCGAGTGGAGAAAAACTCCCCAACTCATAATGGATGGTGTCGACAATACCGCACCAGGACAAAAACAATCCTTTTTCTCTGTTCTGCCCGCTGCTTTAAACCTGGCTGTGGCTTATATATTTAACGTCACTACATTTGAATTTGTTTTTGAAAGAACTTTTTGGGGAGCCAACAAGGAGCTTGATTTTAACTTCGATTCCCCCTTAAACAGCGCTGTTCTTACAGCATCATTTGATGATCCTGTTTCAAAAAACTGGAATGATTCCAATACATATATGTTTGGCATTACCCATCACTACAATTCCAATCTGGCGCTGATGGCGGGTTTTGCTGTTGATCAAAGCCCCGTACCTGCTGATACATTAGGATTTGATCTGCCGGATGCCGATGGGCTGATATATTCCGGCGGCATAAAATATGATTATAATGAAAAAATTACTTTCGGGCTGAGTTATCTTTATTTAAAGAAAAATAAAAGAAGTGTGAGTAACAATGATAGCTCTATAGTCGGTGATTTTTCATCCAGCGCGCATCTGTTAAATTTTTCATTAAGCTACTTCTTTTAATTTCAATCATTTCTCTTTACAAATCAAATTTCCTTTAGTAACTTCTTATTTAATTATGAATTATTATGAAGCAAACATAAATGAATTGCGAAAGTGTGACCCTGCACTGGCGTCGAAAATTGATTCAGTGAAAGAATCCGGTCAACTGAAAGTAGAAAAGTCAAAAACAGGCAAACCAATCCTCGTAATCCAGGACAAGTATTTACACAGCAAGTATGACCCGGTGAAAGAAGGGGAGGGGTGGGCAGAAACTTTTGATATACACGAAGATATACCAATCTGTGTGTTTGGATTTGGAATGGGTTACCATGTCCAGTCGCTTTTAAAACGAATTAAAAATCCGGTTTATGTTATTGAACCTTCGGTAGAAATTTTGAAATGTGCCCTGGAACACCTGAATTTAACAGAAATAATTCCAAAAATAAACTGGATCGTTACTAAAGATGTCTCAATAATTATAAGGGAACATTCTTATTTAAACTTTCAATTGTTGCCTCACAGCCCGTCTGTAAATTTATCACCCGATTATTATAATTCTTTAACCGCAAGGTTAATTGTCTGCAATCTTCTGGGCAAGATAAAATTAAAAATACTGGTAGTTAATCCGATTTACGGCGGGTCCCTTCCAACTGCTAATTACATTAAAGACGCCCTGCTAAATCTCGGGCATTCTGTGGATGTTATGGAATCGGATAAATTCCAAGACAGTTTTTTCGAAATCAATAAAGTGACTTCTAATGAACAAAATAAAGGGGCATTGATTTCATTGTTTACTAATTTCCTGGGAGAGGCCGCAGTAGCTAAAGCTGTAGAAGCAAGACCGGATCTAATTATCGCGGTGGCACAAGCTCCTCTGGGAAAGGAAACGCTGTCGCGGTTAAAAGCGCTTAATGTTCCGTTGGTGTTTTGGTTTGTGGAAGATTTTAGAGTTCTTCCTTATTGGGAAAAGGTGGTTCAGCATTACGATTACATTTTTACAATCCAGAAGGGAGATTTTTTTGATAAATTAAAAAGTAAAGGGGTAAATAACTATTACTATCTACCCCAGGCTTGCTCTCCTGAAAGACATTGCAAGTTTACAATACCGGATAAGGAAAAAAAATATTTCGGAAGTGACCTGTCCTTTATGGGGGCAGGGTATTATAACCGAAAGGTTTTTTTTGAAAAGTTAATTGATTTTGACTTTAAGATTTGGGGTTCCGAGTGGGACATGGCTTCCCCTGCAGGCAGGCTGGTTCAAAAAGATGGAACCCGGGTTGATGAAGACGAATGTGTAAAAATATACAATGCCGCAAAAATAAACCTGAACCTTCATTCGTCCTCTTTTCATGAGGGAGTGAACCCAATAGGAGACTTTGTAAACCCCAGAACTTTTGAAATCGCGGCCTGCGGTGGTTTTCAATTGGTTGATTACCGATCAGAGCTTCCGGAACTGTTTGAAATAGGCAAGGAAATTGTTTGCTACAAAAACATAGATGAACTCAGGTCATTAATAACATATTACTGTAAAAATCCGGGTGAAAGGGAGGAAATTGCCGGGCGAGGACAATTCAGGGCAAAAAGGGATCATACTTTTGAAAACAGAATGAGGGAAATGCTGTCTGTCATTTTTGAAAATAAAATTGACACATTACATGACTTTGGCAAAAAAGGAAATCCTGTGGATCTATTGATCAAGGAAGCCGGTACTGAAACAGAACTTGGAAAATATCTGGCAAAATTCAAAAACCGGGAAAACTTTTCTTTGAGGAATATTATAGAAGATATTGAAAAAGGGGAGGGATCTTTGACTGAAATAGAATCAATTTTCTTAATTATCAACCAGTTTATTAAAGAAAAAGGTGAAAAGATAGGCACTCAATAAAAACATTACCCGCGGGATTTACATAATTTTGTTCGTACTTTTTCATTGGTTTCAATAAAAGAGTGGATACTTTCATGCCCTTTTTTGTTAATATTTTCTTTTATAGCTTGCAGAAGTAAACGGCCATGTAAAGAAGTTATTCCCGGAACTTGCGGGAAATCATATTCGTCTGGATTTTTCTTTAGTTTCTCCGCCTGTTTTGCTATTTCGTTGTCAGAATAAAGGTCTTTAAAATCCACACGATAATTAACTTTTACATAATCTCTACTTTTTTCGGTATCCTTGTCAGCATCCCAAATAATATTCTCCATTTTAACAAAAACAGGTTTGTAGTTTGATTTCAGGAGACTACTTTTTACTGCTTCAAAATACCGCTTCATTCCTTCTTTGCCACTTAGCTCATCCTGCGGAATTTTAGAACTCACTTCAAATTCGATACTGCCATCAACTGCTTTCGGTACTCCGATTTCATATGTAATGTTCTTCTCATTAAATCGTCTTCCCTTTTTAGGTTTGTACTTGTTTTGCAATGTTTTTAATTGCTCATTTAGTCCAACTACCGCATACTCTTGAAACAATATATTTTTTAAACTCATTAATAAGTATCCTCTAAAAAATTAATTTACCTGTTGAACTGAATGATAACATAATCTAATATTACATACAATATATATTGCGGCAGAGCCGCAAATAAGTTTAAAGTGTCTAAAGTGAGCTAAAATCCTAAGGTTAAAAAAATGCTTTTTACTGCTACTTTAGCTCATTTTAAACTTTAGGCACTTTTAACTTTTTAATTGTATGCACCACTCTGATTTTGTACATTTACACCTTCACACACAATTCAGTCTGCTTGATGGAGCCCTGAGACTTAAACAGCTTTTTCAAAGAGCGGAAGAGTATAAAATGCCGGCAATTGCCATGACAGATCACGGCAATATGTTTGGCGCCGTGGATTTTTTTCTGCAGGCAAAGGAACACGGCATTAAGCCGATTATAGGGTGTGAGGTTTATGTTGCTCCAAAAAACCGCTTTGAAAAAACTACCATAGCAGGCCTTCCCGACGCTTCTTATCATTTGATACTCCTCGCGAGAAACGACGCGGGTTATAAAAATTTGTCAAAACTGGTCACCAGAGCATATTTCGAGGGATTTTATTACAAGCCAAGAATCGATAAAGAATTGTTGTCTCAATATTCTGATGGGTTGATGGCATTAAGCTCCTGCTTAAAGGGAGAACTGTCCAGGTTACTCTCTATCGGAAAAATGGAGGAAGCCGTAGACGTCGCTTCTTTTTATAAAGAAACTATGGGCGAAGGGAATTACTATCTTGAAATACAAGACCAGGGGATTGAAGGGCAACAGGAGATTACAAAAGATTTAATAACAATCGGAAAGAAATTATCCATTCCATTTGTAGCCACCAATGATTGTCATTATCTTGAGCAAAAGGACGCCAGGGCACAGGAGATACTCCTCTGTATTCAAACCGGAAAAACACTTCTTGATGAAAAAAGAATGAAATTTACCGGCGACCAGTTTTACTTTAAATCTCCTGACGAGATGAAAGCTTTATTTAAGGAAATTCCTCAGGCCATCGCCAATACAATCAAAATAGCTGAACACTGTAATCTTGATATGCATTTTGACAAAATCCACCTGCCTCATTACGATGTTCCCCATGATTCCACTCTGGATAGTTTTCTGGATGAATTAGCCAGGCATGGCCTGGAAAAGAGACTACATAAAAATCAACTGTTCTTAGTCGCAGATACAAAAGATCAGAATGAAGGCCGAGACGCTATATCAGCCTATAAAGAAAGATTGGATGAAGAACTTAAGATAATTAAAAAAATGAATTTTTCAGGTTATTTTTTAATTGTATGGGATTTTATTGACTATTCGAAAAGACACGATATCCCTGTGGGACCGGGCAGGGGCTCGGCAGCAGGAAGTTTAGCGGCTTATTGCCTTGGAATTACTGATATTGATCCTCTCAAATACGGACTCCTCTTCGAGCGTTTTTTAAACCCGGAACGTATCAGCATGCCTGATATTGATATTGATTTTTGCATGAGTAAGCGGAGTCAGGTCATTGACTATGTAACGAACAAGTATGGAAAGGATAACGTCTCACAACTGATTACTTTTGGGTCTATGAGTGCCAGAGCGGTTGTTAGAGATGTAGGCCGCGTATTCAACATGCCTTACGGAGAAGTGGATAAGATCGCTAAACTGATTCCGAACAGGATAAATATTAAGCTCAAAGAAGCAATAGAAGAAGAACCAAAGCTTAAAGAACTACAAAAAAATGAGCAGGTGAAAGATATGCTGGATATAGCCCTCACCCTGGAAGGTCCCCCACGCCATGCCTCAACTCATGCTGCTGGAGTTGTGATTTCCCCGACACCGCTTACAAAATTTCCACCGCTTTACAAGGGCACCAATGA
>CBDUII010000128.1:0-7154 GCA_965367285.1 uncultured bacterium | reverse complement strand
TTATTTTTATCAGATAATCCATATCCAAAAGAGTTTACTACTCTTGAAGGTATTAGTCTACATTCACTTATCCATGAGAAGATTATGGGGAGAAAAAAGGAAGAGATAAAAACTCAGGAGTATATGTGCTACAAAAAAAATGAAAAGGAAGCAATTGATATGGTAGATTCAGAGAAGTATCAATTAGCTGTTTTTCTTAACCCAACCCGTATGGAGCAAATAAAAAATGTAGCAGGCGCCTGGCTGCGTATGCCGCAAAAATCCACATTCTTTTATCCAAAACTTCTCTCTGGTCTGGTTATTAACCCTCTTACCTGATAACATGAAAATCATTTCAGCGGAATTTATTAAAAGCGCGGTTGATCCCGCTCATTACCCGAAAGAGGATATTCCGGAGGTGGCTTTTGTGGGACGCTCAAACGTGGGGAAATCGTCTCTAATAAATTCTCTGCTTAATAGAAAAAAACTGGTTAAGGTCAGCTCTACCCCCGGCAAAACTCAATTGATTAATTTTTTTAAAATTAATAATCAGTTTTTCTTTGTCGATCTGCCCGGTTACGGTTTTGCCAGTGTACCGGATGTCGTTAAAAAGAATTGTGGCAAAATGATAGAGACTTATTTAAAAAAAAGGGAAAAGTTGAACCTCGTGGTTCTGATCCTTGATATAAGGCACAAGCCAACTGAAGACGACGGGTTAATGACCAGGTGGCTTGAATTTTACGAAAGGAAAACTGTTTTTGTGGCAACCAAATCAGATAAAATAAAAAAAAATGAGAAAAATAGAAAGATTCAATCGATTTTGGAATCGTTAGATCAACCAAAAGAAAAGGTTATTATTTTTTCCTCGAAAAATGGAGAGGGGAAAAAGGATTTATGGAAGGCTATTGAAAATTCCATATAAAATCAGGGTATTATTATATCTTCTTACTTGGTCTCGTAGTGACATGGCGGCTGATTAGAAAAATAAAAATAAAAATTCCTGAAACAAGAGAGATTATAGCGCCTTTTTTATAAGATTTGGGATTGAACTTAAAAGTTAAATTATGATTGCCGGTTTCCAAAAAGGCCCCTCTAAAAGCATAATTTGTTCTATATATGTCTATCAGCTTTCCATTGTCCCATAGCTCCCAGCCAGGATAATAGGTATCGCTTAAAACCATAAACCCCTTTTTATTTAGTGAAACTTTAAGTTCTATTTCATCATGCTCATAGGATACTATCGTCACTTCTTTTACGAAGACTTCTTTTTTGTTTTGAATCGAGATGTTATTTGAAACAGCCAATTCTCTATATTGAGAAGGAACCTGTTTTTCAATAACGGCGGTTGTATAAAAATTCCGCTTCACCAGAGCTTTTTTTATATTTTCAGAGGAACCTTTTACTGTTTCAACTTTATTGACTATATAGGCTCTTGGAAGGAAGTTTGTGTTTTTGTAAAGGTATAAGGGCGCCTTTTTAATTCCTTCATAGAAATGGAAAACACTCGCGTCTTCTTTAAAAATGAGTTTGAGCTGAGGGAAATTCTCTATTGGTTTGTTGGTTGCAATATACTTAACATTCAGGAAATCCAGCAGCGCCATATTTTGAACATCATGAAAATCTAACCACTTTGTGGGTGACACGCCTGCTTTTCCGGCAGCCATATTCGCAAATTCAACATAGCGGGAAATATTTAACGGATTATAGCCGTTCACGATCTGAATTTTATAATACCCTGCCTGGCCGTAAGGGATAGTTGTCCTTCCTGCCGACAACACTCTAAAAATTGAAGGGTCTTGCTTAAGGTACTCCGTTACTCCAGTGAGAGGAAATGCTTCTTTAGTTTTGCGGGCGTCTATATATTTCATTCCATAGAAAAACAACTCTAAAATAACAAGTATACATATAGAAGTTTTAAGAATAATAGGCTTGATCATTTTTTTTGAATTTATGAGATAAACTGTATTATAAAGAATGAATAAAAAAGCTGTAGGAAGAAAATTAGCCGCAAAGACGTTTTTGGAAAAAAATATTTTAAAAGGAGGGAGATTAAAACAGATCAATAAAGCTGAAAACAAATAAATTGAAATCATGTAATTCTTGATTTTGTTCTTTATTTCTTTGTCAAAAAAAATCTCCAGCCCAAACTCGGCCATAGTAATAACAAAAAAAAAAAACAAGAGGATAACGAGTACTGGCTTAGAAAAATACTTAAAAAGAGGCAGGAAATAAAAAAAGAATTTCTGAACCGATTGGCTCATGGCATATAAAAACACCAGTGAGGTTAAGGTTAAAAATAAATAAATCTCTCTCTTTCTTTTATAGAAAAAACCAATACCAAAAAAATAGATACCTGCTATGCCGACGAAAAAACAATTTTCCCAGAGTTCATTGCCTGAATTGATATTATCCTTTAAAGAACCAAATATTTCAGGAGAAAGTATTGTTAAGAAAGATTTCAACTTTAGTGTGCTTAAACTGTAATATTCAGAAGATATTAAATCTCGTGTTGAAAATCCGGTTAGTTCATGCACAGGGAATATTTGGTATGAAGCGAGCATAATCCCGATTAAAATAGACCCTAAAAATTTAATGTTTAGAATGAGGTATCTTTTTGCTCGTTTATCGAGTGCTTGATAATTGTCATCTTTACAAACGCCATCAAGAGGCAAATTGGTAAAAAACCAAACTCTAAGCAGAAGGTATAAAAATAAGAAGCATATTGTATATAGCAAAAGCTGGTAATTTGCGGTATAAAAAGCCAGTCCAAATGCTAAGCCCATATAAATCACATTAACAAAACATTTTTTGTTTATTATTTTTTCCAAAAGATTAAAAAACAGCGGGATCATCGTTATTACGGGATACATGGATATCCAACCAGCGTGTATTTTCAGAATAAAGGTGGTATTTAGCATGTAGATAGAAGAAGTGATTAACGCGGCCTCTCTGGACAATTTTAAACATCTCATCCAAAAAAACATAAACAGTCCTGAAAGAAAAACGTGGAGAAGCAATGTGTAGCCAAAAGCCTGTTCAATGGGAAGCAGATAAAATAAAAAATTTAGAGGATAAACAAACATTGATTGGGGGTTGGCAAAAGCAGGGCTGCCGGAAAAGGTGTAGGGATCCCAGAGACTGAATTGCCCAATGCCATTTATCAAACTTTTCCATGAAATGTGCTGGGCTATTATGTCGGAATAATCGGAATAAATAATATGATCTGGTTTAAATAATATTGAATGGAAAAAGAGCAGCGATAAAACAGAAAGTATTATTACGTTGCTGGAATCTGTATTTCTGAACTCATTAAATGACAAAAATGAATATTTTTTGAAAAGACGCTCCTTTATGATCATCCTGATAATTTCTATACCCGAGAGTGATTATAGAATAGCATAAAAAAAATAAATTTTTAAAATGATTCTTAGAACTGATAATAGAGCCAAATTTGGATTTTCAAATGAGATTCTGATAGATTCAAGCTCGTAAAATTGATTATAAGCAGTAAAAAATGAAAATTACAATATTTATTAAAAACACTGCCTTACGGATACAGAGGAATTCAAAAGCGCAAGATTACCTGGCCTGCGCTGTGATTTTGCTGTTAACACTTGCATTCTGGCACGAAATCGCTTTCATGGGAAGCATTCCTATTCTCAGAGATATCAATGGCGAGCTTATACCATGGAGAATCTATGCCCGGCAGAGCGTTTTGCAGGGAGAGATTCCTTTATGGAATCCATACTCACACTTTGGTCAACCATTTTTGGCAAACCCTCTAACAGCAGTCTTTTATCCGCTTACCGCATTGTTTTACCTGCTTCCTCTGAAACTTGCTCTCAATCTTTACATTATTCTCCACTTTCTTATAGCAGGAATTGCTATGTATTTTTTAATGAGATGCTGGAAGGTTTCTTCAGGCGGCGCATTGATATCGGCAATAACATTTTCTTTCAGCGGTTGGATGGTTGCAAACGTTGAGTTTTTTTCCTTTGCTGTTGCTGCATGGACGCCACTCATTGTTATGCTGATTTTTATGATAATAAAAAAACCAAGACTGTATTTATCAATAATAACCGGGCTAATTGTAGCAATGCAGACTATGACAACGAATCCACAAAATCAAGTTTACACTATTCTTGCAGCAGGTCTAATAGTAGTAATTTTTACTGCTATTCTGGCTTTTTCCGAAAGAAGGAGTACCCTGATAAAAGTTTTCGGGCTTATTTTATTAGCGGGCTGCTTGTCGTTTATATTGTCTGCGATACAACTCTTGCCGACGATTGAATTCGCCAACCTGACTGCTCGCGGGCATATATCAGCATATCATGGTATGCCTGATAAATTTTCTTTGCATCCCGCGCAGTTGGTTATGCTGCTTGTGCCAAATTTTTTTGGTTATGCGAATTGGCAAAAATGTTTCTATGTCGGGATTGTACCTTTAATGCTTTGCTTCCTTTTATTCAGTTATAGAAAGAAGAGGGACAGGACGCTTCTGTTTGACGTAGATAATCCATTTTCCCAGCGAAATATCAAAATATATCTTTTCCTGCTCCTGGTGATAGGCACTATTTTATCCATGGGACATTATATTATTCTGGCAGACATTTTTATGGCGATTTTTCCTTTTCTCAAATCAATAATAAAATGGCCTTCTTTAAGCATGTACCTGAGTTGCTTTGCGCTTGCCGGACTGGCGGGGTTCGGGTTTGAATCTGTATCTCAGGCTGTAAGAAACACTGACTCCAACCGACCGGAGTGGAAAAAGAGTTTTTATATGGTATTCCCTTTATTAATAGTGGACGCTATTTTGATTTTAGTTTTGTTGTCCGATATTGCTATTGGCACAAATATATTACAGGGATTAAAAGAGGCATACTATCAAAACCTGCTTCAATTCCGGAACCAAACCTTATTGCCGGAAACATATTCAATTTTTCATGAGTATCTTAAGATGCTGGTATTTTTAAATCTGGGGATTGCAGCAGTCAGTATTTGCTTATTGAAAACGGCAAAGCCCTTTCTAATTACAGCTATGTTAATAATTCTTACTTTTATGGATCTTTTTGTTTTTGGATCGAAAAAAAATTATACATCCAAAGAAAATATCTACTTGGAACAACCAGTAAATGTTTCTAAACTGGTTTCACAAGGCGATTTTCCGCAATTCCGAGTGGCCTCCTGGCTTCGACCTTTAAGCGATCTGATGTACGGCAACCGTGATATTGAACAATTTCAAGCTATTCGCAACCTGTTAATAATCGAAACATCTCTTCCCTGGCGTGTATTTAAACTTTTTGGTTGGAGGTCTATGCTGACCAGGCGTATTGATGAACTTGAGGCACAACTTCAAAACCCGAATACACCAGAATATTTTACTCAGAATCTGCTTTCTTTATTTAATGTTAAGCATGTACTGGCTGTTGACCTTCCCGGCGATGCAAGTGAGCTTCATACCGTACCAGAAGTACATTTTATAAAAAACTCAAATTATCTTTCGCGGGCGTTTATTGTGTATGACTATCAAATACTTTCAAATGAGCAAGAAATAAAAAGAGCAATGGCATTACCTGGCTTCAACCCGGGTAAAAAGGTAATACTTGAAAAAGAGCCGGATATGCCTGTCGAGAGAGTTCAGGGCGGAATGAGCGGTGACTGGAGTGTCAATTTAATGAAATACACTGCCAACACAGTCACGTTTGTTGCCAGAACCAATCGGAATGGCATTCTTTTTATTAGTGACACTTATTATCCGGGTTGGCATGCGTATATTAATGGCAAGGAGACAAAAATCATTAGAGCCAATTATGCGTTTCGAGCTATCATTATTCCTCCGGGTGAGCATAGTATTAAATTTATTTATGCGCCGGAATCTTTTACCATAGGAAAATTGATCAGCGGAATAGGTTTGGTATTGTGTATGGTATTAGGCATCATTTCATGCATTTCCTCAAAACAATTTAAATCTTCATTAAAGAAAGGGTTTTTATAAACGATTTTTTTAGTCCAATGAGAAACTTTTTTGTCAAAATACGTTTAATTATGTATAATGCGAAACATTAGTTTTATTAATATAATGCTAATAATAGAGAGCGTGCGTTGATTAAAAAAATACGAACCAGGTTACGAAATCTTTTCATTGCGGGTCTCCTTGTTCTCCTCCCTATTTCCATTACTGTTTTTATCCTGACATTTATTTTTCAAAAGCTGGATAATCTCCTTTCCCCTGTTTTTGTCAAGTTATTAATTTTCTCAGGACTTCCGTTGCAAGAGGGCCAATCTATCCCGGGATTAGGCTTTGTTGCCACCATTATTATAATTATTTTTACCGGTTTGATTACCAAAAATATCCTTGGTAAAAAGCTTTTCGGGCTTGGTGAAATTCTTGTTGAAAAAATACCTGTGGCGCGAAGCATTTATTCGGGAGCTAAACAAATTATCGAGACTGTTTCAAAATCGCAGCTTGATGCTTTCAATAAAGTCATAATGGTTGAATATCCGAGAAAAGGTCTTTTTTCTCTTGGGTTTGTTACCTGTGAATCCAGAGGAGAAATACAGGAAAACATAGAAGAAGATGTTGTTAACGTTTTTATCCCTACGACGCCAAACCCAACCTCGGGGCTGTTGATTTTTGTTCCAAAGAAAGATATTATTCCTCTTTCCATGTCGGTAGAAGAAGGAATTAAACTGGTGGTTTCGGGAGGTCTTGTCACTCCAATTAAAAACAACAAGCTCAAGCAGGATAAAGAGCTGAAATCTTGAATGTAACGCGGATCCTCTGCATATTCCCGAAGGGCCTTTTTTTTGTCATTCCCGCATTGCCCTACTGAAATTAACCAAATTTTTTTGCCACTCTTGCGAATTTTTTAATTTTTCCCAAATTGTCATAACTTGATACCAATTGCTCCCAATAAGGGCTTTAAGCAATTAATTATATATTAAAAAAATAATTAAAATAAAGTATTGATATTAACAACAAAAATAGATTATAAAGTTGCTTTAATGCTTTTGGGCTATTCTTGGGGAAAACCCTTACAGGAAGAAGGGAAATGAAAAAATTAGACTCTACACTGAAGATTCCCTGTAGTCTTGCAGAGCTAAGCTCGGCTTTGCTGTAGTGAATTGGGGTCACATCTCGACTATTGATATATTGGGAATAATCGGTATAATGA
>CBDUII010000127.1:0-7157 GCA_965367285.1 uncultured bacterium | reverse complement strand
ACCCGGTAAATTTCTGAAACAGACGTAACACCATCTTTTACTTTCTGCCAGCCGTCTCCTCGCAATGTGGTCATTCCCAATAATCGCGCTTTTTCCTTTATACGTACAGAGCTTGTTTTTTTAAGAATCATATCATGGATTTCCTCATGGATTAAAAGCAGCTCATAAATCCCGATTCTCCCTCGATATCCTGTTCGGTTGCATTTTTCGCAACCTTCCCCTTCATACAGATCATTAACATCTAAAATATCTTTTATTTCTGAACCCATTTCCTCCAAACTCTTTTTGCTAACTTTAGCTAACTTTTTGCAATGCAGGCAGATTTTACGAACCAGTCTCTGAGCTAAAACCCCTATAAGGGCGGAAGCCATCAAATAATGTTCGATTCCCATGTCTGAAAGCCGGGTAATTGCCCCGGCAGAATCATTTGTATGCACAGTGCTAAAAACAATATGGCCTGTCAGCGCCGCCTGAATAGCTATATTAGCTGTTTCAGCGTCCCTTATTTCTCCTACCATGATAATATCGGGATCCTGCCTGACAATGGAGCGAAGACCACTGGAAAACGTTAATCCGATTTGAGGTTTGACATGAATCTGGTTTACCCCATAAAGTTGGTACTCAATGGGGTCTTCAATGGTTATTATTTTCTTTTCGGAAGAATTTAATTTGTTTAGAGAGGCATATAATGTCGTTGTTTTTCCACTCCCTGTAGGACCGGTAACCAGCAGCATACCATAAGGTTTGCTTATGATACTTTCGAACTGTTTTAAAGGAGCTGTCGGAAATCCAAGTTTCTTCAAATCCAAAACCACATTTCCACGGTCCAGTATTCTTAACACTACACTTTCACCATAAATGGTAGGAATTGTGGATACCCGCATATCTATTTCTTTACCCAATACTCTGTGCGTAATGCGGCCATCCTGGGGTAACCGGCGTTCAGCAATATTAAGCTTTGCCATAATCTTTACCCTGGATGTAATCGCATTCTGAAGCCGTTTGGGAGGAGCCTCCATATCATGCAGCACACCGTCAATACGATATCGAACTTTCAAATCATTTTCAAAAGGTTCAAAATGAATATCGCTGGCCGCAATTTCTACAGCCCTGCTGATAATTAAATTTACCAATTTAATAACCGGCGCTTCTGAAGCCATATCTTTTAATTGTTCAACATCGTCGGAATCAGAGGAGCTCAAAAGTTCTAATTCCTCTTCTCCCATGCCGCCCACAATTCGTTCCATCACAGATGCGCCGCTTCCATACCGGCTTTCAAGGGTTTCTATAATATCTTTCTCGCTGGAAAGGCAAGCTTCCACATTGAAACCAAGAATCAATTTAAGATTATCAATAGTATAAAAATCCAATGGGTCTGCCATGGCAATTGTTAGTTTGTTTTCTTCCAGCTTTACAGGCAAGCATTTGTGCTCAATTAAATAGTTTAATGGAATATTTAAATCTTCAATGGGAACAGGAGACTCGGGATAATCCTTTTGTTTAAGACAGGCAATATTCAACTGCTTGCTTATCGCCTTTGTCAGGTCTTCTTCATGGATATACCCCATCTCTACTAAATATTTTCCGATATGATTCCCGCTTGCAATTTTCTTGGTCTGCAACTCTTGCAAGACTTTTTCGGAAATCATTTTTTCTTTCAGCAAAATTTGTTCTATTGACTCAATTTTGTTATTCATATATGGTCTAATTACCTGAAATATGCTGCGGTGGATTTGTTGTTTTTGCCCCGGATACATGAGGTGATGGTTCTTCAGGAGGCTCCCATTTTTTAATAGCAGTGCCTATAAGTTTTTCCCCTTTTAATTTAATCGGTTTATTTAATATTTCTTTTCTATTTATTTTGTGTTTTTTCATATAAAATTCATACGATTTACCTTTAGAGTCAATCAGTACTACTGCATCGTCATCAATTTTGTTAATTTTGTACTGCCCGATCATATCGTATAATTTATACCCCTTTTTTTTTATTTCCTTTTTTTCTAAAGCTACGGCTGTAAAATAATTCCCTTCAAGAATTGCCCTCCTGGTAAATATACTTCCACCAAGTATTCCAGTGACTGTTATCTCGGGAGGAGGAGTAAGCTTGACCGATGGCAGTGGAGGGGGTTTGGGTGCTGGCAGAGCCGGGGGAATCCATTCCGCGCGACTCGGTCTGAACAGATTTTTTTTAGGAATAACTTCATAATCAGATAACGAAATATTCCTCCTTTTTAAAAAAAAACCAGTTTTTCCTGCCAGGTTGATATCAGCTAACTTTATATCCGGTTCTATAGTCGAACCGAACCAGATTGATAACATCTTTCCCAGGAAAAATAATATCCCAATTCCTATAATCATGTTCGGTATTGCAAACTTTTTTCTGAAAAGATTAACTAATTGTTCAATTTGTGTCATATATGCTATTACACTGTAAATTTTTTTTTAAAGGAAGTTTTTTAACAACCTTTTGATTTATTAGGCACTGTTTGGTTGTTATTTTTACAGTGCCTTATGCAAAGCTTAGCCACTAAAACACGAATTAGCACGAATTTGAAAGACTTTTAGACAGGATTAACAGGATAGACAGGATTTTTTTAATATCCTGTTAATCCTGTCTAAAAAAGGCTTTTGTTTTTCTTGGTGCCTTAGCGTTGTGGCTGAATAGTGCCATTGATTATATCGCTTTTATTTTTTCCTCACAAACATATTTGTGAAGTTGAAGTTGAAAACGGGCATTGACATTTTCCTCTAAAATCCAGTTGGCCAGATATTTACTTTTTAAGCGGTTATAATTTGGAGAAAATAAAATAATACACAATTTTTCCAGACCTTTTTCTTTGATTACTTTTACTGCCCAATTAAAATCCTCTCTGCTGCTAATTACAAATTTTATTTGATCCCTGGATGATAAATATTCAAGGTTGTGCCAATTCGTATTGTCAGAAAACCCGCTGTCCGGACACTTAATATCCATTATTTTTATAACCGATGGGTTTACGTTTTTTAGGTTTATAGTTCCATTAGTCTCCAACAGCACAAAATAATTTTTACTTACAAGCCGATCAAAAAGCTCAAAAATATTTTTTTGAAGAAGGGGTTCTCCCCCGGTCACTTCAACCATGTGGCAATCGAATTTTTCGATTTCCTTTAAAAGATCATCAATTAATAATTTCCTGCCTTCGTCATAAGCATATGTGGTATCACAGTAATCGCACCTCAGGTTGCAGCCGGTTAGTCTTATAAAGGTACAGGGAAGACCGGCATAAGTTGATTCCCCCTGTATTGATTTAAATATCTCGTTTATTTTAAGCGTCTTATACCCGTCAGCTTCTTTAACTTCAGGGAGTGATAAATTATACATGAAACTTTTCACGCATTTCTTAAATACGGTTCATTATATCATAAACTTAAAAATATTTTATTTTCTTGATCGGGGTTTTGTTGTAAAATATCTTTGTTTTTTTCTACCACATATAGTATTTTTTTGAACAGCAAAAACTTTAGAGAGTTCAGAAAATGACTCAGATAAATGTTTTGTGCTTAAACCACGCCCTGTCCAAAAAATTTCTCACGATTCTCAGGGAAGAGAAAGACTTCAAGTTTTTGAGAACTTACAAAACTTTGTTAAGTCTTGCATAAGTCGCAGTGCTTTGCATAAAGCATTGTAAAAAGCAAAAACTAAACAACGCCTAAGCCTTGCATAAGTCGCAGTGCCGTGCATAAGCCGCTGTAAAAGGATAGAAAACCACAGCGGCTAAAAAGGGAAAAGCCAAACCGCGACTAAAAAATAATGTTTTACAAACTTATAAAACAGAAAAAAGGGAGGTGATAATGATGAAAAGCAATGACTTCGCATTTTCGCTTTGCCCATCTTACATGGTCAAAAGTTAGTGGCAATACGGTTCAAATTAAATCCAGGCAGGCATGGCGCTTGGGTGTTGGGAATGCTTGTGTATATATAAGTGGTTTTGGTACAAAGTGCGGAGGTTCCATTGTTGCTCAACCAACAGATCTTGCGGGGATAAAATACGATGTCTGGGAATATAATTTTCAACACACTTTTCCGGCGCCTGGCGTATACACCCTGTACTTAAACTCTTGTTGTCGAATATTTGGCTTGGTCAATGCGAGCAGTAGTAATTTTCGGGTAACAACTGAGGTGGATTTGTCGCAACTGGGGAGTACAGTATCCGCAATAACTCCAATTCTTCAATGGCCGCAAGGTCCCCATTCGTTAACTTTGCCTGGGGCTGATCCTGATGCAGGCCCAATATCCTGCCGAATGGCAACCTCTTCAGAATCTCGCATTCCATCGATAGCAACCACAGGTTCTGGAACCTTAAGCGTTTCCGATAGTTGTGTATTATCCTGGGACGCTTCCACCGCGGCCCATGCTTCCAAATATGCCGCACAGGTAATTCTTGCTCAGGGAGGGCGAGATACAGCTCTTGATTTTATCATCGAGATAAACTCTGGCATTGCAGGCAATAATTCGCCTTCATGTAACCTGAATGGTGTTGTAAATAATAATGTCGCGGTTGGTATGCCTTTCTCAATTTCCGTAACCGCAACAGATCCGGATGGAGACAACTTAACTGTGAACCATCTTGGGCTTCCCGCTGGAGCCACTCTGACACCTGTTTCAGGAACTACACAGGCGTCACCTTTTACTGCTACATTTAACTGGACGCCGACTTCTCCAGGTGTTGAGGCCGTTACGATTACTTTTACCGATCCGTTTAATCAAACTTGTCAGAGTTCTTTTTCCATCGATGCCACCAATGCGGCACCTACAGCAGACGCTGGAGCTGATGGCTCTGTGAATGAGAATGCAATATTTACACTGGATGGTACAGGCAGCAGCGATCCTGAAGGAGCAACTCTGACTTACTTGTGGACTCAAACCGCCGGTCCTATGGTAACGCTGGATGACAATACCTCAGCGACGCCAAGTTTTACGGCTCCTTATGTTACCTCGAATCAGACGGTTACTTTTGAACTGGTCGTCAATGACGGTTCTTTGGACAGTGCGCCGGATTCGGTGGATATTACCATCATGCAGTTTAATCTGGAACCAATAGCTGACGCGGGTCCTGATATGAATATCAAAGAAGGGGCGACTAAATTCCTGGATGGAACGGCTAGTTTCGACCCCGACGGTGTTCCTGATCCGCTCACTTCCTTCCAGTGGACTCAGGTGGGTAGGTCCAGTTGTAGCGCTTACGGGTGCCAATACAGCGACTCCTTCATTTGTTGCTCCTTTTAGCATTGGAACGACCCTGGTCTTCCAGTTGCTGGTTAATGATGGACAGGAGGACAGCGTGTTGTCCTCATTGCCGGATATAAATATTGACGGAGATGATCTCGTCACTATCACGGTAGTGGAGAACAGTCCTCCGGATGCTGATGCGGGGCTTGATCAGACCAAAGACGAAGGCGGCGTTGTTCAACTCGACGGGTCGGGAAGTTCTGATCCGGATGGCGACAATATCACCTTTCAATGGATGCAGACTGGTGGCTCCACGGTGACATTGAGCAATTCTTCGATCGTCAACCCGACAGTTCACAGCGCCTGCGGTAATATCTGGTGGTGAATACTTTACCTTTGAGCTCACAGTTACGGACGATGATCCGACCAATCCTAAATCAGATACGGATGAGGTGGTCATCACTGTGACGAATATTAACGATCCGCCGGATTGCAGTCTTGCTGTACCGAGCAGTGCTAATCTCTGGCCGCCGAACCATAAGATGAAGCAGATCACCATTGATGGTGTGACGGATGCGGCCGATGCTTATCCTACCTTTACCATTACGGTTACGGGCGTCACCCAGGACGAACCGCTCGATGGTACGGGTGATGGCGATACCAGTCCGGATGCGGTTGTTCAGGCTGGCGCCGCGGCTGGTGGTACCGCCGATGCGGTGTTGATCCGTGCAGAGCGCGCGGGCGGCAGCCCTCATGACGGCCGTGTGTATGTCATAAGTTTTGTGGCAGACGACGGCTTTGAGAGCTGCACGGGTTCAGTCGCAGTGGGAGTTCCTCACAATAAGAAGGACACCCCTGTTGACAGTGGTCAGACCGTCAACTCTGAAGGACCATAAGTTGATGATCCCTTTTTAAGGGAATTTTGTTAGGAGTTGTAATACCCTGAGGGGAGGGAGTAATCCCTCCCCTCATCCTTTCTTTCGAATACATGTCTTTCGAATACATGGAGCCGAAATAATGAAGAGAAATAAATTTAAGTTATCAGTTTTATTGCTTCCGGTGTTTCTCTGGAGCATGCTGGCTTATCCGTGCCCCCAGGCGATTGCTTCCACGAACGAAATTTTCCCTGTTTCTAAAATGGTGATCGGTCCTTTCAATGGTGGTATAACGATCAAAGTCACAAATAGTTCGCTGGGCAAAGTTCTACAAAGAATTTCAGAACAATCCAACATCCGGTTTAAATTTTTCGGATCACTTGCAGACCTTCCTATTACTGCGGGGATACAAGGCAAAGACTGGGATTCGGTCGTTAAAGAATTATTAAGGGATTATGGAATGGTCCAGATTATGAGTAAGAGTGGTCATTTGACCGAAGTTTTTATTCTGAGAGCTTCGGACAAGGATTCTGTGGAAACTTTTAATAATAACTTTTCTCAGTCCAATAAAAATTCCAGGGCAATAGGCAAAATTACTCATACCGAGAATCAGTTGCGGGTAATTGGCAGAGGTCCGTACCGCGCTCCCCTTCAAGCGAAACTTTTCACCGATCCTCAATACAGGGGGTTTCTGGTTCAAAACGGCATCAAAACAATAGAAGATCTTAAAGATCGCGAAAAAGCAAAGCATGTTCGGTGGGTCGCACGCCGGTTTTTAAAGGAAAAGATGAAAAGAAATCGAGCCAAAAATAAAGTTCCTTAAAGGGAATAGACATATCTAATCTTACCAATAAAGGGAGAACCAATCATATGCCTAAATTTAAACAATTTCATAAATTTCAAAAACCATTAGTAGGTCTTTGCAATGAGTCGTTTTTGGACTATGCAGAAACGGTAATCCCCGAAGATCATTTATGCCGATTTGTTAAGCAAGTAGTCCTTTCCTTAAATACCGAATCTATAGAAGCCAAATATTCCTTTCTCGGTCAGAATAGCTATCACCCCAAATTGCT
>CBDUII010000126.1:0-7176 GCA_965367285.1 uncultured bacterium | reverse complement strand
ATGATGCATTTTGATATCGTTCTATTGCACGTTATTAACGTCATTACTCTAGCTTAATGACCTTTTCGTAAGCATGGCATCCACTTGCGCAGAAGTTTGATTTTCACGTATTTTATCTTTTGTCCAGTCAACTTCTTCCAGAACCGGTTTAACCCTTTTTCTGTACCGGAATAATACAGAAAAGAAAATAGCTGCCATTAATAATATTATTACCCACAGAACAATCATCCAGCTTCTTGAGAGTTTTTCTTTATCAGTTACTTTGACGTCTGTTTTTAAAGGGGGTGATTCTTTAAAGGATGCGGTTGGAGGTTTGACGGGGATTTTGGGTTGAGGAGGAGTAACAGCTACAGGTTCTTCAACGGATTCCGGCTCAGGAACAGGTTCCGTCCTCTCTTCGTGCTCTGAAGGCAACTCCTCACTGAGAACGGCACTCGCCTTTTCTTGAATGGCAATAATTGCGCTTCGCAAGGCTTCAACAGGGTACTCATCATCCCTGGCATTAGCCGGGATAAACTGCGCGTTCGCGGCTTTAGCCCAACTCTCAAAAAAATCAAAATTACCTGAAATATCCAGGAAAACTAATTTCCCCCCAAGCTTTTCCTTGAGTTTAGCGAGCCTTTGGTTGATCAACTCCAGGTTCCTGGCATGATAGAGATTTTTGAGGCGATTATACAGTTCCTTTTTAGTAAACCCTTGAGCCTTTAAAGATCGATATTGTTTATTCAATTCTTCATACCGGTTATCAGTACGTATTTTCTTGCTCAGATACCATCTTTTTTCATCCCATATTTCCGGTTCACCGTCTGAAATAATCACAGCAAGCGTTATAGGGCGACTGTCATTGTGTTCAAGCAGGTAACGAAGCGGAGCTTCCAAATCTGTTGTCAATCCATGCATTCTAATCCTCTTGATCTTATCCCTGAGGGTTTCAATATCTTTTTTATTTTTCATAGTGGCTTTTACGTGTTCATGCAGCCGGTCGTCAAAGCCGACAAGGAGTACGTTGTATGGCTTTTTAAATGTTTTTATAAAGGCCAGCATCCAAACTTTAGAGATTAATTTAGGATCGTAATCCTTCATGGATGCCGACTGGTCGAATAAGATGATTACATCTCCAACATATTCATCGGCGAAAGAAGCCGGGAGAGAACATGACAGGATGAAAATAAAAGCAGTAAAATAGAGGCAGATATTTTGTATTTTATTCAGGAAGTGCGTGGTAAAAAAATTCATAATGCGCTCTGTTTTATCAATTTATTAAGCAGGGTGTTAATGAGAAGTTGACAGCGGAATAACTTAAAACTGACTTCATTGTTTTACCTTAACTTAGCACCTCTGGGATTAATGGGGGTATAGCAGTTTTAGGAATTTTGAAAAAGTTGGCCAGGATAGTCTAACTATATGCATAGGAATTTCAATGTTTATAGATTCCCGCTAAAGCTTGTCCTCGCACGTTTTAAGCGGGGAGCGTGCGGGAATGACATGTTGTAGTTTCGAAAATGACATGTTGTGGCTTCGTGAACGACATGTTGTAGTTTCGGGAATGACAATCCTTCGTCTTTTGTCATTCCCGCGAAAGCGGGAATCTAACTTATCTTACCTCATCACGCACTAATGTTTATTCATCCTCCGTGACAAAAGAAATACTCGCTGAGGAAAACACAACCAGAATTGAACCGATATTGTGGACAATAGCGCCCATTATGGGAGTTAAAAAACCGGCGCCACTTACTAATACAGCAATAAGGTTAAAGGTAAGGCCAAACATGATATTCAATTTTATTATAAAAAGCATTTTGTGACTTAAACTCATCAGGAATGGAATTTTTGTAATATCATCATTCATTAAAACAATATCAGCTGTTTCTAATGCCGCGTCTGTTCCATTTTCTCCCATGGCAATGCTTACATTTGCCGAGGCGAGCGCAAGTGCGTCGTTGATTCCATCTCCCACGAACAGTACACGTAAATTTTCATCCTGAAACGTTTTTACCAATCGATACTTGTTTTCGGGCTTCATTCTCGACCAGACATTTTCTATGCCTACAGATTTTGCCACTAATTGCGCTGATTTATCATGATCACCTGATAGTATAGCCATATAATTTATGCCCATGGATCGCATTTTTTCAATTGTCTTCTTCCCGGAAGGACGAACCTCGTCATTTACACTGATAATCCCAATGGGTACGCTGTCCTGATACACTACAAGAGGGGTTGCTCCAGTATTTTTTAATCTTTCAAGGTGACGGCGCAAATCCGGTGTGATTTTTGATGTATCTTCACCGAGATAGGAACTTCCCACCTCTATCAAATGGCCATTGACCTGTGCTCGAACCCCTAAACCTATTTCTGTAAACATCTCTTCGGCAACCGGTATCTGCAGATCGGCGTCATGTGCCGCGTTTAATACCGCTTTGGCAAGAGGATGTGTGCTATGTTGCTCTACGCTCGCGGCGTACATTAAAATTTTCTTTTTTCCTACGCCATTGATTGGAATAATTTCACCAACACTGGGTTTGCCTTTAGTCAGGGTTCCGGTTTTATCAAAAAACACAACTTTTGTCTGTGCGATTTTCTCCAGAAATAAACCACCTTTTACCAGTATGCCTGATCTGGCAGCCCGTCCTATAGTCGCGACAATAGCTGTAGGAGCGGCAAGGATAAGCGCGCATGGACAACCCACAATGAGTACTGTGATCGCGCGGGTCACATCTCCGGTTAACACCCATGTGACGCCTGAAAAAAATAGAATCACCGGGGTAAACCAAAAGGCATAACGATCTATTAGCGCTATGCTCTTGGGCTTGTGGGCTTCTGCCTCTGAAATCAGGTTTATTACCCTGCCCAGAGTTGAATCTTTTCCAACTTTTGTTGTCTCAATCTCCAGGTATCCATTCAAATTAACTGTTCCGGCATGAATTGAATCACCGGGTTTTTTTTCTTTAGGAATCGGTTCTCCGGTCATAGTGGACTCATCCACGTTCGTGGTACCTCTTTTGATTACAGCATCAACAGGTATTCTCTCGCCGGGTTTTACCATTACAAGATCTCCGACATTTACTTTTTCTATAGGTACTGTCTCAACTTGATCACCAATAATCATATTGGCTGTATTTGAAGTAATTTTAATAAGTGATTCTATCGTTTTGCGCGCTGAATCAGCGGTTACCTCTTCAATCAATGCTCCCAGTACCATGACAAAGCTGACTACCGCGGCGGCAAGGAATTCTCCGATGAGTAAACTTGCAATAATAGCTATGCTCACCAACTCATCCACATTCAACTTGCGATTAATAATTCCAGAAACAGCATTCGATATAATGGGAAGCCCGTTAATGGCAACAGATATTAATGCCAAAACTATCCCTATGGTTAAGGAAACCTGATTGCCCAGGGAAAAGAAATAACTTCCGAGAGCCAGTATCCCCCCCAGGATCAATTTATAAAAATCTCGTGACTGCAAAAGCTCGCGATAGACCCCAAGATTAGAAAACCGACCAATCATTTATCCCTCTGTATTGGTTTAATATAAAACTAAATTTTCTTTAGCATATCAGTATGAATGTTAGTATTTCAAGGGTTTTTTGTCAATAACCTTGATTATTATTTTTTTTAAGAAGGCTCGCCAAAGAGAACTTCAGACGGTGGATTTTGGTAATTTGGGGGTTGACCTGCAGAAAGAATATCTTTAATATATTAAGTTTAATGAAGTTTGACGGATTTCTCTTAACGTATAAGAATTTCAATGTTTATTTAGATTCCCGCTTTCGCGGGAATGACAACACTGGCTTACGGGAATGGCACCTCGGCACTTTATACTGTTACTCTATAAAACCTTTTTTTTCAGGAAGTTTTTTATAAAAGCAAAATAAATTTTGCACTCCGGAGTGCAAAATTTATTTTGCTTAAATAGTTGCGGTTCTGCCGCGCTAAGTCATTCCCGCGAAAGCGGGAATCTAATAGCCGCTTTGAGTTCCACGGGCTTACCCGTTGGTATCTACTTTAAAAAAATCGTTTCGGGAGGTGCAAATTATTCCTGAATCTGGAGCAGAATGCACATAACAGAAGGCATTATAACCGGGGTGCCGGCGTTGGCCTATACGGGTGTTTCTCTTGGTCTTGTAGGTTATGGCGCCAGGAAAATGAAGGTCTTTGCAAAGGAGCATCCTGAAAAGAAACCCCTCCTCGGCATGGCGGGCGCTTTTATCTTTTTCTTATCCTTAGTTCCCATTCCCGCTTTTTTCGGTACCACGTCTCATCCCTGCGGGTCGCCCCTTGCCGGGATTCTGCTTGGCCCGTGGATAGGAATTGCCATTACCGGGCTTTCCCTGATACTTCAGGCGGCATTCTTTGCCCACGGGGGGGTTTCCACCTGGGGCGCAAATGTCATTACACTGGGGGTAGGCGGAGCATGTTTTGGATGGTTGATTTTTCGGATATGCCGACGCCTTGGTTTTTCTCTTATGGTTTCAGGAGCTTTGGGCGGATTAATCGGTGATATTATGGTTTACGTAATTGCGGGGTTAAGCCTTTCAGCAGTACTCTCCATAGCTCCACAACCGCAGTTTTCTTTTACGGGGTACCTGACTGCCATTTATGCGGCCTATTTGCCTATCCAGGGACCTATCGCTCTGGGAGAAATGTTTATTACCGGTTTTATCTTAAAGTACATTTATGACAATAGGCCGGAAATACTTGAATCCCTTAAAGTTGTTTCATGCTATACTGTAATATTATTAATAGCAGGATTTTTGCTTGTTTTCCCTGTTAACGAGGCCTTTTCTCAAGAAAAAAATAATAATAACCTGGAAATAATATCTAAGAAAGATAAAATTATAGGCATGGATGAAGCGGTCAATGAAAAAATGGCCAGGTCTGCCGGGGTGGCTCCACGTGCTCCATATATTGATCTTCAAGCGCTTGGCGATGTGTGGAATGCGGTAATGATGTTTGCAGGAGGTATTTGTGGTTTTATTATAGGCCGATGGTGGCATCTTCTTTTTGGTGGAGTCAAAAAATGAGTGGGAGATTGTGTCTAAATGAAGTTATCCATTCCGAGCAGGAAATTGAAGATACTTCGCTTCGTGGAGTTTTTCTCTGGGACCCGCGGTTAAAACTCGCTCTTTTGCTGGGCGTCATCGTTTTGAATATCGGATTTGCCGTTAACTCGTTAAGCGCCCTTTTGCTTGTGTCAGGAATGGTATTGATTATCTGGTCAAAACCACCTTTCTTAAGGTCTATAAGTTTTTTTCTGGCCCCCCTTTTGGCAGTAATAGTGGCATTTGCCGGCTATTCTGTGGGATTTGGCGAGACCCCTCTTTATCGCTTGGGGAGTATGACAATATTTAAAGAAGGGGTGATACAGGGGATAGGAGTAGTTCTTCGCGTCTATTGTGATATGTCATGGTTGGTATTAACTTTCATTACAACCCCATTTCCAAAAATTCTGGAGGCCTTACGCTGGTATAAGATGCCATCTATTTTAGTTGATACTCTGGGTCTTATGTATAGATATTCTTTTCTTCTCTTTGAAGAATTTACCAGAATGTACACTGCGGCCTTATCACGGGGGGGAAGGGCTGATAAATGGCAAACCATTCATACAGTATCACGTATTGGCGCTCAAATTTTCATGCGCACTTTTGATCGTTCGGAAAGAATTTATATTGCCATGTTTGCAAGGGGAGGGGAAAGAGATGACTATAAATAGCACCAGGGATTTTCCTTTAGCAGCAGGGATTTGCAAGAATTCTGAAAAGAAAACCATCCTCAGGTTTGAAAACGTTTCATTTTTTTACAGAAAGAAAATACAAGCCCTGACCGATATTAACCTGACCTTTTTTATAGGAGAATCGATTGCTATATGTGGTCCTAATGGTTCAGGGAAGACCACGCTCCTCAAGATGGCCGCCGGGTTGCTTTGTCCTTCTGCCGGGAAGGTATGGTTTTACGGCAAAGAGTTAAACGGAGCAACCAAAAAAACAGTTTTCCGGAAAATCGGTTTTTTATTTCAGGATTCCGAAGACCAGCTCTTTTGTCCTACTGTCAAGGAAGATATTGCCTATGGACCTGTGAACATGAAACTGGGTAAGGACGAGATTGAACAGCGTGTGCAATATGCCATGGAGATTATGCAAATCAAACATCTTGCCAATCGTCCAATTCATCATTTATCCGGCGGAGAAAAAAAAAGAGTCGCACTGGCAGGGCTTCTATCCATGAAACCTCCTATGTTGATAATGGACGAACCCCTGAACGGGCTGGATGTGAGTACGGCAAGAGAGCTTATTAAAACTTTCCAGCAACTTAACCAGGATTATGGCTACACCCTGATTGTTGTTACGCATAATATTGATAGAGTGCCGGACTTCGCAAAGCGGATCATTTTACTGAAAGACGGAACTGTTTTAAGGGACGGAGATGTGACTGAAGTGCTTACTGATATTCCATCGCTTCAAAAATCAGGATTGGAGGCTCCCATCATTACCCGGTACTTTCACTGGAAAAACCTTCAGGCAGGGGCAAAGACAAATCACTTACCTTTAAGTATAGAAGAGGTATGCAAGAATAACGGTTCATCGCTTCTTAAAGGAAGTGCCTAAAGCGGCTAAATTTCAGATTGCAGATCGCAGATTCAAAAGCAAAATTTGAAATTCACAGATTGCAACTGGTCGCTGACCGCTGATAATTGAATACTGACAGCTGCCTTTAACATTTCCCCTTTTCTTTGTTTCTGTGACTTTGTTTGAGATTTGGTGTTTCATGTTCTTTGCTGACCCCTGTTTCCTGATAACTGTCCCCTGCAGTTATCCCTTGCATTTCATAGGCACATTCAATAGAGTATTAAAAAAACAATCAACATCAAAATTTCCATGGTTGATGCTATAATATCCAATAGCATGGAAAATTGCTATAATATTCAATATATAGGCAAAACATGGAAAACGCAACCATTTTTTCCATATTTTGCTTTTTAACGAATAGGGTTTTATCCATAATGCTCCGAGATAAGAGATAGGATGTAACACAAAAAACGTTGTCGGGGCATTGTGGATAAAAGCTTGTTGGACTGAACCGCTTGACGTTAACCTGTTGGTAAACCTTACTATTCTCTATGGGTATTGTAAAGGATTTATTGCTTATTGAAATAAATTAAGTTTTCATGAATAT
>CBDUII010000125.1:0-7177 GCA_965367285.1 uncultured bacterium | reverse complement strand
TCCATCTTTTTATAAACCCTGTGGCCAAATCCCATGATCTTTTTTTTCTGTGAGAGTGCGTTTTTAATCCAGGATCCCGCTTTTTCAGGTTCATCTATATCAAGGAGCATTTCCATTGCCCTTTCATTGGCACCGCCATGCAAAGGACCTTTTAACGCGCCAATTGCGGCGATGATACCGGAATGCATGTCCGAAAGTGTGGAGACGACCACTCTTGCGGCAAACGTGGAAGCGTTGAGTTCATGTTCCGCGTAAAGGATTAATGATGTATCGAGAGCGTCCGATTCAAAAGCTTCCGGCTCTTTTCCCGTTAACATATAGAGAAAGTTTGCGGCAAGGAAAAGATGAGGGTTTGGTTTCACAGGTTCATTTCCATGTGAGAAATGGTAATTGTCTGTGATAATCGTTGGAATTTTCGCGATAAGCCTTATGGACTTCCTCATATTGGCTTCTTCCGAGTTGGAAGAAGCATCGGGGTCTACGGTGTGAAGAATTCCAACAGCGATCTTTAAAACATCCATAGGATTGGTTTTCGGTGGAAGTCCTTTAAGAACTTCATCCACTTTCTGAGGGATTTCCCTTTCCGTGGATAACTGCTTACGAAACTCATCTAAATCCTCTTTATCGGGGAGATCACCATTAAGCAAAAGGTACGCGACTTCCTCAAAGTTAGAATGTTCCGATAGATCCAGGATAGAATATCCCCTGTAGTAGAGTTCGCAGTTTTCTTCATCTACTTCGCAGATGGAACTTCTGCCCGCGATTATTCCTTCAAGTCCGTCAGCAGATTTTTGTTCAGTGTTCATTTTTATTTTTTTGACAGGATGTACAGGATTGACTGGATGAATCAATTAACAATGATCAATTATTAATTGATAATTGTTAACCGTTAATTTAATAATCCTGTTAATCCCGTCTAAATTCTTATATAAAAAATTCCTACTTTATTTAAATTTATCACTTATTTTTTTATCAATTCCTTCATAATTATCATAACCGATAAGCTTATATAGTTCTTTTCTTGTTAGCATCTCTTCAATTAATTCCTTTTGGGTGCCTTCACCTTTCAGCTTCTCCAAAGCGTCTTGAACAGCTTTGAGCATCACTCTGAAAGTGGTTAGAGGGAAGATAACCATGTTATAGCCCATATCTTCAAACTCATTTACAGTTATGAACGGTGTCATACCAAACTCTGTCATATTGGCTAAAAGCGGCGCATTAACCTCTTTTTTAAAATCAACAAATTCTTCCTTTGATTCCAGGGCTTCAGGAAAAATAACATCCGCCCCTGCCTCTAAATATATATTCGCTCTTTTTATCGCGCTTTTAATATCTTCAACCCCTCTTGCGTCTGTTCTTGCTATAATGAGAAAGTTTGGGTCTTTTCTTGCTTCCACAGCAGACGCAATTTTTTCAGCCATTACGTCGGGAGTCACCAGCCGCTTCCCGGAGAGATGTCCGCATTTCTTTGGCAGTTCCTGATCTTCAATATGAACTCCGGCCGCCCCTATACCTTCCAGTCCTTTAACCATTCTCATTACATTTACCGCTTCTCCGAATCCTGTATCCCCATCCACAACACATGGAATATTGACGGCATTAATAATGTAACCTGCCTGCGTCTGAACTTCGGTCATGGTAAGCAGCCCTATGTCAGGCATGGCCGCTACGCCATTAGCCAATCCCGCTCCTGAAATATACAGGGCTTTAAAACCTGCTTTTTCGACAAGCTTCGCGGATATGGCATTAAACGCCCCCGGCAATACTACTATACCTTCACTTATCAGCTGTTTAATTGTCTTTTCCATAATTTACAAACAATATTTAAACTGTAAATCTCAAATTACAAACACCAAATCACAAATAAATAACAATGCTCAAAACAGAGCAAACCATATTATAAGGTGTTTTTAATTGTTTTTTTCATTATTGAGATTTATTTGTTCTTTGGATATTGTGTTTTGTTATTTTTATTCAAAGCTTAACATGCTTATTAAATCTCTCACATCTTTTAGATTCTCTAAATTCCAAACCTTATCAAAAAGCTCCCTTACTTTATCATTTTTTATACGTCCCTGGTTAAGAGCTTCAAACTTTTCCTTTACCTCCTTGTCACTCAAGGGATTTTTGGGATGGCCTTTTGGATAGTTGACTGTTTCAGAAATAATCTTTCCTGATTTGCTCTTTATTGCTATTAAACAGGGGAAAGCTTTTGGATACTGCTTGTTATGTTCCTCATTTCTTTTTACCTTGATTTTATTTAAAAAGTTCCGGAGTTCAGTATCCTGAATCCTTTGTTCTGTGAACTGCTCTAGACCGACCTTTCCATCAAAAAGAGCAACTGCCACACAATAAGGGAGACTGTGGTCTGCTGTTTCCCTGGTTTGTGGGCGCCACTTTTCTTTTTCTCCCGCGATAATATCCACACACGCATCATAAGTTTCAATATTTATTTCTTCAATATCTTCTATCTTTACTCTATCTCTGAGTTTCAGGGCAGCTTCCACTCCTGCCTGGGAATGATATTCAGAAGGATAGTATTTTATATAGGTATCCAGGATTTTAAATTTTTTTCCTTTTTTACCAAAGTTATCGACATTAAGATCAAATGGCCCTGAAACCTGATTAAAAAATCCTTTTTCACCTTCAAAGATTTCAGAAGGACCTGTCATCCCTTCTTTGGCAAGGTATGCGGCAAAAACGCCGTTTCTCGCGGCATTAGCCGCGGCACATCCTTTCCACATGGACAACTCCCCTACCCTTGTCTGCCGTAAAGTTGTGTTTGGTGTAATGCTAAGGGCAATAGCATGTTCAATTTTGTCCTGACCTGAATTCATCAGTTTGGACGCAAGGAGAGTGCTTGCGATTGAGACATAGCCCACATGGTCCCACCCCCTTGCCCTGAGCGAGGCAGCATCGCATAGCCTACACTGGATTTCATATGCTAATGCTATAGACGTAATAAGGACCTTACCATCAGCTTTTTCCGCTTCCGCAACAGCAAGGGCGGCAGAGATATTATCGCTCGGATGCGCAGGTTCTTTAGATAAGTATGTATCATTGTAATCCAGGTAGCGAACCAAAATACCATTGGCAAACGCGGCCAAATCAGGTGTCGTTTTAACAGAGGTCCCAAAAAGTGTAGCGCCTTGAAATATTTGAGCTTTCTGTCCTATTCCCCTTGCAACTTTCGCCGGCTCACTTTCAAAAGCCCCAAGCGCGCATCCAAAACTGTCTATTAAACGTCTTTTAACCTCATGTATAACTTCTGGAGAAAGGTCTTTATATTCAAGAAAGGATGCATATTCGGCAAGATTTCGGGAAAGATTTTTCGGCTTTTTGTTCATGATAGACTAACCTCAAAATCAGTATATCAAAGAAGCGAGTTTGTGAAACAACTCGCGCTTCAAACTTCAAGCAATTCCATCACTGTAAATTTATAGGTCAACGTATTACTTTTATTGCCATCCTTATCCAATACAAATACCTTAAACTCATGAACCCCTTTTGCAGCGGTTTTTGGAACTATTGTCTCCGCATAAAAAATATTATCGCTGGCTACAGTATCACCGTGAGTCCCGTCGTCATAGAGCTTCAACACAGTAGGCTCGATTCCTTCACGTATTTGATATAGCTCCTTGCGTATATTATCTAAACCTTGTAGATCGTGTATCTCGAGGGTTATGCTGATAACTGTTCCGTTAGAGCCGGATAATGGTTCTACCTTTAAATTAGATATTTCAGGAGAAACTTTTTTGATAACATTACCATTGTCGTCGTTATCGGAAAATCCTGATTCTGCCGTAATCCCGGAGAAAATTAAAAATAACAAAAAGCAAAGAATTCTTTTTTTCATAATTTTCTTATTTGAATAAATTTGTAAGTCTTTTTAATAGGATATCTTCGATATTCTGGCGAGAATCAAGCACTGATAAAACATATACAGCTTTTTCTGATACCCTGTATATAATTCTCCAGGGAGGGATGATTAATTCACGATATTGTAAAATACCCTGATCCTGTAATTCTGGTATAATACGACCTCGTTTTGGCGAGTGATAAATATTCGAAGCTTTCTCTTTTATTTTTCTTAATATCTTTAATGCATTAGGAGGACTGTCAACAGCGATATATTCAATAATGTTTGTGAAATCATTTTCGGCTATATCAGACCATATTACTTCATACCTTTTCTTCATTTACCTTTTTCTTTAAGCATATTTTCAATATCTTCAAACACTTTGTCTTGAATTTTGGTTCTTTTGTTTTTTATATCTTCTTCCCCCTGAGAAATTAGTTTTAAAATTCCTATGGCATTACGCATGCTTTGATAACTTTTAGGATCTTGCAATACAGCTTTAGGCTCACCATTTTGAGTTATTATAACAGGACGATGTGTTTCATTAATTTGCTTCAATAAATCTGCCGTTCGTGATTTAAGAAAAGTCACAGATTTTATATCGGTAGAAATATTCATGATTATTACCTCCAGTCTTTTTATGGTATCAAATTAAGACCGTTTGTCAAGTTCAATGATTAGCCTCAAACTGCTAACCATTGTGCCTGCATATCTACAATAGAGTCTATTGCCCCGACTTCATGAAAATGGATGCCGTCAATAGTCGTTCCATGAACCGTTGCTTCTGAAATAGGGTGACCCCACTGACATTATTTCTCAGAAGCTTACTAAATTCCCAAGGAGAAATAGCTGAAAGAAGCATTTCATCGTATTCATCGTCCTTGGCTAACTCATGAGATTCAACCAATTCTTTTACCTTCTTCTCTAACTTCTCCTGCTTGATCTTTAAATCAGAAAATATACCACTGCTTTCCTTAGACGCATTAGAGGATAGCTTTAAGCCATCTAAGGGAAAATGAGTGCCATCTAATAAACCCTCCTCTTCACACACCAGCAATATATCACGGTAAAGAAATACGATATCTTCTTTCATGGAGGATATAAAAGCGGCTATCGTGCTATGATCTGGCGTCGTCCAGCACGATATAGCCATAAAGGTTACATTCTCACGGCAGGCTTGTTCAATCCTGCGGGAAAATATTATCCCTCGTGAATAAGCTAACAGGACTATTTTCAGTAATATCTTCGGATCATAGGCGGGACTGCCGGTCTCATCATTCTTATAATTTGAATCAAAGATTGAAATATTCATATTCCTGTCCACTAACTCGTTTATCGCAAATTCTAAACTCCCTGGTACCAATTGCTTTTTAAAAGAAATAGGAACCATCGCATCTTAAGAAATATCATAGGGTTTATACCTAGCCATATATACTCCTTTAAACAATAGGCAAGTTGATATGATAGGAGTATATCAAAATAAATATGCTATGTTGATCTTATTCTGGGCCGGATTTAATAAAAATGAAAAAAGGAGGATTTAAAATTTATAGATGATCGCTAAAGCTTTTTCGACAGTCTCAACGACACCGATAACCTGCACCAATACAGGTAAACTAGCAGATGGATGATACAAAACCATGACAGCAGTAAAACAGTGAGCCGGAGCATATTACTTGGTGTCAGGTTCATTGGATTGATAGCTCTTACTTAGCAAGAAAGAGCTTTTAAAACAGCTTTTGGCTCTTTGGCGACTACATTTAATAGAACTAAAGCTGGACCTTGTGGTGTACGATCGCCTCTTTCCCAATGTCGTAGTGTGCCTAAACTAATGCCAAATGCGGAGGCAAATTCTGTCTGGCTCATACCAATTTGCGATCTTATTTTTTTTACACCAACCGCATCAAAATCATGAACCACCGCCTTAGTTGATTTGCCTTTGGCATACTCCATAGCTTCAGATAGTCCCTGTTTTATGCTTTCAAATGCTTTACTCATAGCTATTCTCCATAACTTTGAATTAATAATCTAACTAATTTGGACAATTTATTTAGTTCTACTTTTGATAAATTGGATTTTTCGTTTTTACCAAATACTGTAAGCAAAAATAGAGGAATATTTTCATTATGAAAATAATAGATAATTCTAATCCCATTGCTTTTTCCTGAACCCTCTCTTGCCCAACGCAATTTTCTAATACCACCAGTTCCAGACATAATAATGCCGGCTTTGGGATGTGCAGCAATATAATCAACGATATCTTTGCGTTCTGAGTTACTTACTAACTTTTTTGATCGGTGAATGAATTCAGGCAACTCAGCAATTGTTTGCATATATTTAAAGTATAATCCAATGGATTATGGATGTCGAGGAAATATTGATATAGAATTCAGAGCTAACGAGACTGTCGAAAAACCCAAAGCAGAGTTGGGTTATTTTATATTTTGTAATTTTTAAAAAAAATGAACTAAATTATATCAATTTCAATCATATTTTATTATCAAAACGCCAAAAAATATCATCAGATTTTAATTTTAGTTTGAACTTCATCTTAATATCCATCATCATCCTTCTTTTATCAAGCCGCCATTGCATAATTGCTTATCTTTTCTATATTATGAACCATACAATATAACATCCACTGGATATTGACCTTTTTCTTTCCTCTAAGAGTAAAACGATCTAATCTTTTTTGTGTACGTGTATTCCCAAAAACAGGTTCCACAATGCCAAGCCTCCTGCTGTAAATCTCCCGGGCTTCTTTTGTATCTATTTTTGCAATCATCTTTTGTGAAAGTGTTTCCTCCGCATCCTTTATATAAATTAACAAATTTTTTGAACGACTATTTTTATTATGTAAACATTTTTCCCGAAAAGAACATTCTTTACAGTCGGCTTCTTTGGCCTCATAGCCACGAAAAAACTTATTATTTAACCTATGACGACGGGCTCTTAATTTGAGAACCCTATCATTAGGGCAGGTATAATGGTCGTCCTTCTGGTTATAGCTGAAATCTTTCCGTGTAAACTTTTCTTCCTTTTCCGGCTTATGGCGCTCCTGTGTCGCAAATCGAGGATCCCTTTTGCGAAAATGAGTATCAGGTATAAAAGCATTTAACTTCTCTTCTTCACATTTCTCTAAGTTCTCATTACTGTGATAGTTGCTGTCAGCGCTGTGGAATAGGGGTCACATCTCGACTATTGACTTTTTGTATAATCATTAGAAATAATTCTGTCAATAGTCGAGATGTGACCCTATTCTTTTCCTTGCTGCCGGGAATAACCATAACTTCGGGCGGTATAGCCTTCCAGTAGGAA
>CBDUII010000124.1:0-7182 GCA_965367285.1 uncultured bacterium | reverse complement strand
TTTATTCTATTTCTTTATTCTCAATTGGTTAGAAGGGAAAACGAAATAGCCCTGGTTGAGATATATTATCCTGATTTCATTTTTTCAACTAAGAGGGATAATCTCAGCAGTTCCGCGACGCTCCATGCCTGGCTGATACAGCCACGAGGGTGGTGCGGAGGGTTTGCGTCAAAGATTTCGGAAATGGAAAACAACCCGGCTTCTTTAATGTGGTCTTCAAATTTTTTGAGAAATTCTTCTAATTTTGCCGCTGCCTTTTTTTTATCCGGCGAAACTTTCATAAGAGCTTCTCCAAAATGCCCCATTAACCAGGGCCAGACTGTGCCATTATGATAGGCGGAATCCCTTTCATCAGAGCCCCCCTCGTAACTTGCATGGTAATCTTTGTTTTTGGGAGAAAGTGTCCGTAAGCCTCTTGGGGTTAGTAATTCCTGTTCTATTATTTTAAGAACAGACTGAGCTCTTTTTCCTGATAAGGTAGAGTATGGCAATGAAACGGCAAATATCTGGTTGGGACGAAGGGCAGTATCCAGGCTGCCGTCTTCCTTATAGATATCCGCAAGGTAATTTTTTTCAGTTATCCAGAAATATTTATTAAAGGAAAGAGAGATTTTATCCATCAATGTTTCCGTTTTTTTTGTGATGTTATCGTGAAACTGGTTTCCTAATTCATCCACAAGACAAACCAGGTTATACCATAAGGCGTTAATTTCTACCGGCCATCCAGTCAGTGGTGTTACTGGCTGTCCGTAAGCCGGGGCATCCATCCAGGTCATATGTTTATCTTTAGTTCCGGCACGGAGTAGACCATTTTCCAACATTTTTATATTAAAAATAGTTCCTGTTTTATAGTGATGGAAAATCCGTTTCAGGGTTAGCCAGAGAAATTTTTTGACTGATTTATAGTCCTTAGTTTTTCCGAGATATTTTTGAACTGCCCATGCGAACCACAAACTTGCGTCGGCGGAATTGTAGGCTGTTTTTTCCGTAGTATCACCAATGTAATTCGGGATCAGTCCTTCCTTTTCATGTTCCGCAAAAGTTATTAAAATTTCCAGGCAGTCTTTTTCCCTCCCTGAATACAGAGTCAGACCCGGGAGGGCGATCATGGCATCTCTTCCCCATTCCAGGAACCAGGGATACCCGGCAATTACAGATTTATTTCCATACTGATCCTCTACAATAAATTGATCTGCTGCCTGCTGTAGGGTTTTTTGAAAGGAATTTCCCTTTAATTTTCTGTTCCGCGCCCTTCTGCGGCTGATTTCCATATTCCATTTTCTAACCAGATCCTCCTTCTGCTCCTGAAGAGAAGCAGATAATAAAATATCCTCTCCTTCTTTTAAATCGAACTCAATAACCCCGGGAATAAAGAGATCCTCATGAAAAGCAAACCCGCGTGCCTTTTCTTCGATATATTCAAAGTTTCGGTACCAGTCCGGGCAAGCGTGGAATTGAAAAATTCTGCTTGATTGGATATAGAGAATCGGCATTCCATGATAAAGTGAAACAAAAAATCCTTTTTTGCATGGAGAAGTTCGAACCTGCAAACTTGAATTCTTATGGGAAAGAGAGTGAAAATCCCGGAACGCTAAAAGCGGTTTAATTCTGAGCTTTGCCTTCTCTTCTTTTTTGTATCCGGAATATTTTATCAAAACCGTATTTTCCTTATGAACAAGCAGAATTTCTTTTTTTATTTGCATTTTCCCTGAGCGATATGTGAAGGTGGGATTTTCATTCGCGCTAAACTCGTTGAGATTTTTATAACCCTCAGGGTAAATCACTCCGGGATATTTATGGGAAGTTAAAAAAAAATCTTCTTGTTCTTTCTGAATAGAGTCTTCCAGGTTGGATAAAAAGACAAACTTACCCGCCGGGTGCTGGAGTTTTACTACCAGCAGACCATGATATTTTCTCGTATGACAGTTGATAACAGTACTGGAGGCATATCCCCCGATACCGTTCGTTTCCAGCCACTCTAAGACAAGCAATTTTCGAATTTCAACGGTTTTTTCTAACCGTATTGTTTTTTTCATTTCTACCATATGTCAGCAATAAGATGTTACATTTTGGCTGTTGACGCAAGGAACAGATGCAAGATAAGTCTCTACTTATGTGATCAGGATTTTTATTTCAGGAGGGAAAGGCAAACTTCTAACTAATAATTTATTTATAAAAAATAACCACAAGGGCACAAGGATCACAAATAAAAATTTTGTTTGCCCACGGAAAACATGAAATGTCATAAAAATCTTATTTTTGTTTTCTCCAGTTATCGTAAGCTTTTTAGCATTTTGATAACCTCACCAATAATGTTTGTCACTGCACTTGCTGAAAAATCAGTATGGCAACGGAGATATTTTTTTAGACTCTGCTTACATTGTTAACCATACTGTATCTTTTCTATTTGTTATGTCTGTGCCCCTTGCTGGTGCCACCCCTTGACAGCAGTCCCATGTCGAAAGATACTCGCTGCTCAGGGGTCAGCATGCCCCGCATTTCAACCATGTGGTTGTATTTTGTTCGCATGATCTTCCGTTTCAATTCCAGAATCTCGTCGATCTTCCGGTGGATAGCTTTTGTATCCGGATCGTCCTTAATAACTAAATTGTTCAACTCTACCTTCTTTAGTTTTAGCCGTGCGTCCAGAACGCTTAATAATTTTTTCATTTCCAAATGCATCCGGTCTGCCTGCTTTTTCTGATTGTCCGTAAGGGTTTTCCTCCAGAGAGGACCAAATATATGTTTTGCTCCGTGGCCTCCCCGGTGTCCCATTTTACTGCCTTTGCTGTACTTCATTTCATGGTGCCCCATACCGGATTTTCCGTGTTCAGTCTTTTTACTCTTCTCAGCCGATGCTGGTAAAGTGATCACTAACCCTAACACCAGAGCCATTATCATAAAAAAATTTCTCAATTCTTTCATAAAGCGTCTCCTTAAAAAATTAATATAAAAAAATTTACAATATAGCAGTATAACATAGAAAATTTGTAAACAAAAAAATTATAAAGCGGCCATGGGGCCGCAACCAAATAGAGCTTCCGCCCCGGAGAACCACCAAATAAACTTTTTCAGCTTTGCATAAGGCGCTGTAAAAAGAAAGGATTAACAGCGTCTAAAAAAACAAGTTTTTACAGTGTAATAGCATAAACAGCTCAGGTTCAATTTTAATGATTCTTCAAGGCAGCCTTAGAATATGTTGGCTTTCTTTGCAGCATAGGGGTAAGGTAAATGAAATTAGAAATCCCAATATTTTGTATTTTGGATATTGATATTTGGTTTTTTATTTGAGCTAAGTATGCGCGTGGCAATGTACTACAAAAATAACGATGTCCGGTTGGAGGAAATGCCTGTCCCGAAAATCGGGCAGGGGGAACTGCTTGTAAAAGTGATTGCAAGCGGCATATGCGGCAGTGACGTGTTGGAATGGTACCGGGTTAAAACCGCGCCGCGTGTGTTAGGACACGAAATTGCCGGAGAAATTGTGGAAGCAGGGGAGGGTGTAAAGAATTATAAGATCGGAGACAGGGTTTTTGTTTCTCACCATGTGCCGTGCAACACTTGCAAATATTGCCTTAAAGGACAACATACCGCCTGTCATACATTGCACACCACGAATTTTGATCCTGGCGGATTTTCAGAATTTCTCCGTGTGCCTGAAATCAATGTGGATCGAGGTGTTTTTGTTCTTCCAGATAATGTTTCTTATGACGAAGGCTCTTTTATTGAGCCTCTTGCCTGTGTAGCTCGCGGACAAAGATTAATAGGCTTTAAACCGGACCAGTCTGTTTTAGTTATCGGCAGCGGCATTTCAGGTTTGCTTCATATTCAAATGGCAAGGGCTGTTGGAGCAAGCAAACTAATTGTTACTGATATTAATGACTTCCGCTTAAAGGCGGCGAAACAGTTTGGAGCGGATGTTGTTCTCCATGCAATGGAAGATATTCCATCACGTATAAAAGAAGAAAACAATGGTAGTCTTGTTGATCATGTCATTCTTTGCACTGCCGCAATGCCAGCAATTTCTCAGGCATTAAAGTCTGTTGACAGGGGAGGTGTGGTATTGTTTTTTGCCGTTCCTGAACCTGGTATCGACGTGCCTTTGCCAATAAATGAATTCTGGCGAAACGGAATTACACTGATGCCAACCTATGGCGCTGCACCTGAAGACATTGAAGCCGCCATTGAACTTATCAGGCATAAACGGCTAAACCTGACAGATATGATTACAAACCGACTAAAATTGGAAGAAGCTGCGAAAGGCTTTCAATTGGTAGCAAAGGCACAGGAATCTATTAAAGTAATTATTGAACCGCATAAAAAGTAAGACACAGATTACACTGATTAAACATGATTAACATTGATTTTTTTTATTCCTTTATTTAATCTGCGAAAATCAGCAATATCAGCATCATCTGCGTTCTATTTATAGCGCTCTTATTGCCTGAATGCGTTCCATAATGGTGGGATGAGAGTAGTAAAACGCGCTGTACCAGGGATGCGGCGTCAGGTTGGATAAATTCTGTTTTGTGAGCCGCAATAACGCATCTTCCATAGATTTTTTCTCTCCAACATTTTTAACTGAAAATCGATCCGCTTCATATTCATGCTTGCGCGATAATGCTGAATATAATGGTTTTAAATAAAATGTGAATGTTCCGGATAAAAGAGAGAACAGAACTAATGCCCCATGATTGGTTGGTGTGTTTAATCCGAACACATTAAACAGGGGAGGATAATCATATATTAAACTTAGGACGAATAATCCAATAAAGAGGCTGATAGCGCTGATGCCAATCATCTTTTTTATATGATGCAGTTTATAATGCCCCATTTCATGCGCCAGAACAGCTATACTTTGAGGAAGAGTCATTTCTTTCATTAAAGTATCGAATAGAACTATTCGACGGCTTTTGCCGAATCCGGTAAAGTAGGCATTGGAATGACTTGACCGTTTGGAGCCGTCCATACGAAATATACCGCTTAAAGAAAATTTAACCTTTTTGCTTAATTCCTGTATAGCCTGTTTGAATTCCCCATCTTCCAATGGCTCAAATTTGTTGAAAAGCGGGGCAATAAATAGAGGATAAATAATGAGCATAACAACTTGGAAAGCCATGATGAAACCAAATACCCAAACCCACCATAATATTCCTGAAGCTTCCATGAACCACAAAATAGCATAAAGACATAAACCACCAATAAGGATAGACAGGAGTATCCCTTTAATCTTGTCCGTAATATAGAGGCGAACAGTCATTTTGTTGAAACCATGCTTTTGTTCTATACCGAATATTGATATCCACTCAAGGGGCAATCCCAAGAGAAACGAGATAACACCAAGTCCGAAAATAAACAAAATGCCGGTGATAATGGAATTTAAATTATAAGACCCCGACCATTGTTCCAGCCATGGAAGAACCCCGCCAAAAAGAATACATAAGGTAATGAAAGTGTCGTAAACAAGACTCCAACGAGTCATTTTGCCTTTGTCCAGAGTATAGGTGACAGATTTGCGGTAGGTTTCATCATCTATAGAAGCACGAAAAAACTCAGGCGCCTGGGTTTTGTTAGATAAAAGATACCGTAGATTGAGCTCATTAAGTCCACAAGAAACAATTCGCTCAAGGGAGAAAAAGAAAATGAAAAGTATAAGGATTACTATTTCCATGTTTGGCTATTAGCTATCAGCACTCCGCATTCAGCTTTTTTAAATTTACTGACCGCTGACGGCTGAATGCTAAAAGCTTTACTCTTTGCAAGTTGCATTTCAGATTTTTTGTTCAGTAATATTTATACGAACGGATATTATTTTGATTGTGATTCAGTAAAGGTTTTAATGGACTTGGAGGTTTCTTTTAATATTTTTTGAACCGTTGGTTTAAGTTTAGCGTCTTTTAAAGTAATTCCGGCGGCAAAAGGGTGCCCTCCGCCGCCGAATTTCATGGCAATCTGATTGACATCTATATTCCCTTTAGAACGCAGGCTGACTTTAATAATGTCTTCCTCTTTTTCAGAAAACATGAGAACCGCTTCTATCCCATTTAACGACCGTAATATATCAATAAAACCCTCTTTATCCTCCGAGTTAAAATCAAATCCTGTTTCCTTAAGCGCTTTTTGAGTCACAATAGCCCAGGCTAATTTACCGGACTCATCCAACTGAAAGGTGGTCAGCATTTTTCCCATAAGGAGAATTTTCTGGTATGAATTGTTTTCGTAAATATTTTTATAAATACTGTAAGGTTCGATCCCAAACCTTAATAATTCTGCCGCAATCTCATGTGTTTTGCTGTTAGTATTTGTATATTTGAATGATCCGGTGTCAGTGAGGATAGATACATAAATACCTAAAGCTATATCTTTAGTTATATTTAATCCCATTTCTTTTGCCAGATCATATATCATCTCACCTATAGAAGACGCGTTTTCATTAACTACATGCAGGTCAGCAAATTTTTTATCCGGCGGATGATGATCAAAGCAGATAGAATAAATATGGCCGTTTTTAAGTTCTTCTTCTACCGCGCCAAGCCTGTCAGGGCTGCTCAAGTCAATAGCAAGGAGGACGTCAGCGAACTTAAAAATATCATGGTGTGACTTCCTGTCGTAAACACAAAAAGCACCTTTTTTGTCGAGAAAAGAATAAATGACCGATGGAGAATCCTGATTAATCAGGGAGACTTCTTTCCCAAGGCTCTTTAATAAGTGAAAGAAAGCAATTTCAGATCCCAATCCATCTCCATCAGGATTTATATGAGTGGTAATAACAAACCTTTGTTTTTCTTTTATAACTTTTATTAAATCTTTAAACATATTGTTCAATATAAAACCAATAATTAATATTTCAAATCCTTTTTTGTACCCTTTCGATTCAAACTAAAAAGCCATTCCTTCTCCTATTATAAATAATACATTAGCACAAAGATAAGAACGAATAAAGTGTTAAGATATTTTAAGAAAATCTACTACTATTTTAATAAACGAAGTACCTTCGAGTCTCAATTATTATCTTTCCCAAGAATTTACCCCTGTTTTTAAATTGGCATCAATTCCTTTTGCTTTTTTAGGATCTCTGGGATTAATAGGCTGTGTTTTTTGAAAAAACAGCAAAAGAACTGGACTCCTTTCAGCAGTTCCCGAATAGCCATGATCCCCCCAGAATAGAGGATTTATGTAAAT
>CBDUII010000123.1:0-7272 GCA_965367285.1 uncultured bacterium | reverse complement strand
TTGATATTTAAGGAGTTATGCCCAAAAAGCTATTGTAAAGTTTGTAAAATTTGTTACCCAAACTGTCATTCCCGCATGCCTTTAGCGGGAATCTAAGTGACAAATTTTGTGCGCTTGCTCAATAAATAAGCTTTACTTTTGAGTGTCTTTAAAACTTTGACCACTTCTTCTGGCTCTAAGCGTTTAGTATAGTCAGCATCAACAAAAGCAAGGACAACAGTCCCATCAGGATTTACTACATAAGTAGCCGGAAAGGGCAGCTCATAGCTGTCATCACCATTATCCTCCGGTATATTTATTCCGAATTGATTCTAGATTGGATGAAGTTTGTCGTCAAGAGTAAATACCAGCCCGAATTCTCGCGCTGTTTTATTCCCTTCATCACTGAGTACTTCAAAAGCCAGAGAATTTTTCTCTATTGTGGAAAGTGACTTATCAGGCAGGTTGGGTGAAATTGCAATTAGCTGCGCGCCAAGTTTTTCAATTTCAGGCAATATCTCCTGATATGCTTTAAGCTCTAAATTGCAGTAAGGACACCAGCCGCCCCTGTAAAAGTTTATAATTAGAGGACCTTTTTCCAGTAGTTGAATAGAAGATACGGATTTCCCATTTACGCCAGGGAGAGAAAAAGAGGGCGCTTTATCGCCGACTTTCAAGGAATTATTTGCAATGCCGGATTGTACCAGTTTTTCAGTCGCTTCCGATCGAACTTTTAAAACTTCTTCCGGTACATCCTTTAAAACTTCTTTCTGGAACTATTTTATTTGGTCTTGTCAATTCATATTTATTCTCCTTTTTTATTAACTTTCAAGCCCCCTTCAGCATACGCCTAAGAGGGCTTTTTCATCATTCTTTGACCAGCATTGTTTCACCACAGCATCCGGGTGAAGATGGGTTGCCTCCTTCTTTTAACACCTTGACCTCTTTACCGCACAATTTACAGTAAAAGACCTTTCCTTCCTGAGACATTTTTTTTCACCTCCTTTAGCAGGCCACATTTGTCTATCACATATCAGCTTTCCTGCTAATTTTAAATATTATCATAGTCAGCATAATAAGAAGAATCAGAGTGCTAATTGTGACGCTGCCCATATTTAACATCATTGTTCCAAGTTGTCTTCCCAAAATATCCTTGGAGGTGAGAGAACTCAGCGCAAAGCTTAAAAAAAGAAGAAAGCCTAAAATACTTTTAAAACATTTATGTTGAATAAGATATCCGGCTATTATCATATTGGATACGATCAAGACAACAAAATGGGACTTACTGCTCATGGGAGACAACATCAGCATTCCAATAATCAGAACCGAGGCATCCAGAACATATGGATTTTCCAGTTTCGAAGATTTGAGCAAAACATAACACATCAAAAAAAGAAGCGCGGCATAGGATGTATATAACATTCCATGGAAATGTTGATCTGAATTCAATAGTAATGCGATTCGAAATACGAATGATCGCAGTGACTGGTTTAACGGATTATCCGTCCCTCCCAGGCGGAAAGTTAAAGGTTTATCGTCAGGTAAAACAGGTTTAGCGATGTCCTGAATCCAGGTGACGAAATAACCTGTTTGAGAATCTTTTGGAGTAAAGAATAAATCCGGCAGGAAAGAAAAGAACAAAAAAAAGGCAATGCACAATCCAAATAGAGTCCATTTTTTTTTGAAAAGAATATACGGGAAAAACAGCAGGGGTGTAGCTTTTAAGGCTGCCGCGACAGAGAATCCCAATGATGCCGAAAATTTTTCCCTTTCTATCAGCCCTTAAACTCCTGTAACTGCGAAAAAGAATATCAGAAAGTCGTAAGCCTGGTTTTCCAGTACTGATAAGATAAAATTGAGGCTTAATAGAAATGTGAGTGTTCGAAACCAGAGTAGTTCCTTCTCATCGAATTTTAGAGAAAGAGTTTTTGTAATGATCTTTTCACATATTTTAAAGCCGAAGTAAATGGCAGATATAGAAATGAGTTTTTGAATGGGCTTTAACATTTTTTGTAAGTGTTCACAGGTTCAGAGTTCACCGTTCAGGGTTTAAGGTTGAAAGAGCCTGACCGGAATGTTGGCGGCTCCCATGCAAAGCTGCCGTTTAGCTTTGAAAACCTTGAACCTTAAACCCGAAACCGTGAACGGTTACCATTTTTTAGAGCTTGTTGTAATTTTTTTAGACGCGCAGTTAAGGTTAATGTTTATACTTAAGAAGTTTTTGAAGCTGCCAGTTCACATTAATTTTTTTTCTGCAATGCCTGTAGACAGATTCTTTTAACGGTAAAATTTCGCAATGATTTTTTAATATACCTGCCTCTGAACTGTTGATTATTACAGCAGGGTTTGGACGATTCCACGTTGTAAAGGCCCATTCGAACCACTGGCGTGACACAGACATGATCTTATTGGTGGGAATATTTTTACTGAATAGATCTTCCTCGAGAACAATATGCCTGCTTTCTCGCAGCAGAATTTCCTTCTGGTCTATATCCCCATAAATGGTGCTGTTTGTGTACCCTTTTCCTTCGGGAAAAGAAAGGTCTTGTCCGGTAAATATTATTGGGTTTCCACCTATCTGGAAGGCAAAATCATAACCAATGGAGAGGACACTCCCTCCTGGAGTGAGCGGCCATATCTGTTTTGCCAATTCCTGTATTTTGGTAAGGACAGGAATATCCGGCGCAAATTTATTATAAAAAATAACCCTTCCTTCCCAAATAGATAGAACTCTTGGATGAATGATAGTGGGAGCAATTAAATTAAAAGCGTGAGTATTAAAACCTTGAAAGAATTTAGATATTTCAGGTTGCGGGTCAAGGCAGATCACAAAGGAAGGCGAAATACCTTCCTCTAAGAGAGGACGCAGGACAGCATCACTGGCGATCAAAACAGATTTATCCGCCGCAATATGTAGAAATTCAATATTCCGGTCAAGTGAAGGACCGGCGCCGATCAAAATTACCGGTATATCCTTGAACTTGCCCCTTAACGGTCTGATTCCCTGGTTTCTGGATATCGCCTGTCTGTTTGCGTTAAAATTGTTCTGCCATACTGCATGAAAACGCTGGGCAGTGGCGCTTTTAACTTCTTTTATCCGTTCATTGATTACTACCATGAAGCGGATATTATAGCAAAAAAGTAATATGTAACAAAATGATCAAATATACAAAAAAACCGTGGGAAATATTCCACGGCTTTTTTTATATTAATGCATCTCGTTCCCAGGCTGGAGCCTGGGAACAAGATTAATAACTATCATTACCTCTTGAGGTTTACTGTTTCAGTCAACAGATCGTCAACAGTAGTAATAATCCGTGAAGCTGCCTGAAATGCCTGCTGGGTCTGTATTAAAGTTACAAACTCCCTTGCAAGGTCTACATTGGACAATTCCAGCGAGCTGCCGAGAATTGATCCAAACCCGCCGGTATTTGCAGTTCCTATTACCGGTTGTCCTGATTCAGCGGATACGGAGAACAGGTTTTGACCTACCCTGTTAAGACCTCCCGGGCTTAAGAAATCTGCCAGGGCAACCTGGTATAACTGCTGGGTTTGTCCATTATTAAATAGACCGGAGATGATTCCGTCCGTATCCACAGCAAGACCAATCAGAGTACCAGTGGAATTTCCGTCCACTACGATGGAGTTGTTATTCGATGCTGCGGCATAACCGGTCAATTCTCCATTAGTCGTTCCGCTGGAATTAAGCAAATCCCATGTAATTGTTTGAGAAGCGGCTGGTGCACTTGCCGTTGTATAATCAATTGTAATAGTGGGTTCGGTAGTTGGTGATGTCAATTGGCCGGAGGTATTAAAAGATACCGTCCCTGAAGCCAAAGAGCCAGAACTTGACATAATTGAGGATGTGGCGCTCCAGGTCCAACTATTTCCGCTTGATGCTTTTGTAAATGCAATGCTTAAAACATCTTCATCACCCACCGAATTGTAAATGGTAATGGGAGATATAAATGTGGTGCCTGCGCTGCTAGATGCATCCAGGTTTGCGCCAAGCGTGAATGATGTTGTAGCGGTTGGTGTTGACTGAACACCGGTAAGGTCTACATCACTTATTGAGGCGGAAGTAGTTCCAGATGTTATGGCATATCCCTGCAGGATATTTGAATTAGGATCTGCAAGCTTACCCGCATTGTTCATCCTGAATTGTCCTGCCCGGGTATAAAAATTTCCGGTACCATTGTTTACTATGAAAAAACCACTTCCGTCAAGGGCCAAATCGGTTGCATTGGATGTATTCTCAAGGGCGCCCTGTTCAAAACTTTGCGTAACACCATTTAATAAAGTACCACGTCCAAACTGCATAGTAGTACTCCCATTGGCTAAGACTGTGCTGAGAATGTCTCCAAATACTACGTCGCTGCTTTTAAACCCGGTAGTATTGACATTCGCAATATTGTCGCCAATTACCTGTAATGCTTGAGAATTAGCCCTTAAACCACTGACCCCTGTGAACATTGAACTTATTAATGACATAACTTAACCTCCTCTAAAAAAGTTTATAATGTTGAATTAACAGACGTAATATCTTTTACGTTAATTTTATTATTTCCGGTTACTACATAACTTATTCCATCTTCAAAAATAATGCCGGTTACTTTACTCTTTTGGTGTGTTCTTGTGACTACCGGAAAGCCAGAACTGTCAATAGCCGAGACTTTGAACGCATAATTGCCGTCAGGAAGAACGTTGCCGTTTAAATCCGTGCCATCCCATGTATATTCATGGCGGCCGGCGGTTTGTGCCCCATTAACAATAGACGCTACGAGATTGTATCCCGGGTCAAATATATCTATGCTTACCAATTTTGCTTCTTTGCCCAGTTCGTAAGAAATAGAATCGGGTTTGCCATTGGAGATTGTCAGGTTGTTTCCGGGAGCTGTTATTGATTTATCAATCAAGTTAATGGCCATATTATTATTAACGCTCGTCTGAAGTTTTATTAACTCTTCGATGTTTTTATTAACGTTCTGCATCTGTTCCAACGTGCTGAATTGAGCAAGCTGGGCGCTGAAATCAGCGTTGTCCATGGGGTCCAACGGGTCCTGAGCCTGTAGTTGAGCCACCATTAGCTTCATGAAATCGTCTTTTCCCATAATACCCTTTGATTCAGCAAGACTCGCATTGGAGTTGACAGTTGCTTGCGCGGTAGGTGTTAAAGAATGAATCATTTTTTTATTCCTTAAAAGAAGTTTAAATAAATAAATCTACTCCGCTTTGAGAAAGCGCGTAACCGGTTCTATAAAAAATCCCCGAGTTTTCTTGAAATAAATTACTGTTATTTTCGTTTTCAAAATCTGCATCTTGATCCATGTTTTCTCTTGTTAACAACATTCTGAATTCATCCATATCCTTATCTCTGGAACTCCCGTCTCCTACTGAAACCGAGATATTATCCAATTTTAATCCTTGCTCGGCCATGGAATCTTTCAATTGCTGAAGATTGGACTGGATAATTTCTTTAGTTATATTGTTATCAGCTACTATTACTGCATTAACTGTTTTTCCTTCTACAGAAATTTTTAACTGAAGTGAGCCAAGAGAAGGCGGTTCAAGGCGAATTTTTATTTCCTCCTGTCCACCGGTTACTTTAAAACTCACCTTTGAAACTATTTGATCTATAACCGTTCTTTCAAAAAAAGCTTTAGGAGTTGATTCAAGCAACCGTGAATCAGTTGGAATCTCGTTTGAAATGTTTGTCAGCTGGGCGTATCCATTCGTTCCACTGCCCATATTCATTCCATTCATTGATCCTGAGCTCTGAACTGAAGAAACAGGAGAACTTTCTAAAACAGGATTGGTCGGCAAAATCATTTCAGTTAGAACTTTGCCGGTGAAGGCGTCTGAAACAGCATTTTTGTTAACAGCCTGAAACATACCTTGAAAACCAGATTTTCCGGATAAATTAATGTTAAATTTTTCAGATGAAACCAATTGTTTTAAAGTAGTGAAATCTTTATTTAGAATCAAGTTTTTGATTTTGTTTTTATGATCCGAATTTTCAAAGCTTATTTCTAAAATTTTTGTAATTTCGTTCGGGTTAAGTCCCATTTGTTTTAACAAATCTTTAGCATTGGTTTCCTGAAGATTAAGAAACATTTTATCATTTAATAATTTTATTAAATTACGGGTTTCATTTTCATTTAGCCCCGGATTTTGGAAGAAATCGTTAAGAGATAAATCTTCTACTTTTGAAGTAGAAGATTTATCTGAAACTAAACCAATATTTTCAAAAAGATTTTTTACGGAAATGACAGTTTGGGACTTTTCACCCTGACCGACAATGAGTTGAACAATTTCCTCAATTTTCTCACCCTCTATGCCCAACTTGTTGAGGAAGTTCGTGACGGAAGTTTCCAGGAAATTATCTGGAGTATCCAAAGTGAGATTAAAATTCTTCAGCAATTCCAAAAGGGTAGTATTTTCATTCAACTCGTTAATCCGCAATATTTTTTGAATCGCATCTTCATCAAGTCCTAATTTTTCTAAAAATTCTTTAGCCGAAACAGTTTTGGTTAGCTCAAAATCTGAATTTTGGACAGTTGATGTTTTATCTATGTTGGGCTGTTTTTTAACAGCAGTATCAAACATGTCTGAGAAATTGCTTCCCTTTGTTTCAGGAGTATTGCCGGTTTTTTTCTGTATCTCAGTATTATTTGCTGGTTGTATTAATGGTAAAACAACTGGACTCAATTTTTTTCTCCATTTGTAAATAAATTAGCTCGCGAAGCTCGCTTATTTATATTTAATCATTCAAGGCCTTAAAGAAAAGCAAAGGGTGTGCCAAACGCACTTCGCTCTTGTAACTAATTACAGTCATTGATTTAATTCGTTTGGGCGGCTTTGAGGGCTGGACAAATTTCACCAGGAAGGGAAATAGTTTCCCTGTAGAAAAGAGAAAAAAAATCCATTACGAATGTTTTTTGTAATTTGACATCTGTAATGAGAATTTTCGCTCCACCTGCTTTGTGAGTTTGAAAAGTCAGAGTTTTGACGGTGTTTTGGGAAGCTTATAATTAGATATTAATAACTCGGTGATTATGGCCTTTTCTTTAGACGTAGAATATGAGGTCTGAACCTTCCGAATATGGAAGTTTTTGAACAGTTTTCTCGCTTCCTGAACGTCATTTAAAGATATTATAAATTGTCCTTTAATACCCATTACAAGATCGTTTCGTATAGTAAAATCTTCACTATTAAAAATATCTATTCCGTACTCGTTTTCGCATCCATATATTGTATGAATTCTTTAAACTAAGTCATAATCTCAATCGAACT
>CBDUII010000122.1:0-7324 GCA_965367285.1 uncultured bacterium | reverse complement strand
GATACATACAAGCTCCTTGTCGTTAAGCTTTGCGGCCAGGCTACGGCCGAATTCCATGGTTTCCTCTTCACTGTTTGAAACAAACAGGTGGCACCCTGATTTTTCTTATTGCGCTAATAGTAAGGTAAAGATTTTTCTGAGAAAGTGTTGAGGGGTATTAGGATTGAACGGATTAAGTTGAAATGTTAATTTTTCTGCCTGTCTGCGCTTCAACAGGATTATTTTTTGTGAAGTGGTTTTGTTCTCTTGTTGCTTGTACTTTCTCTTTTGTCAGGTTGTCTATGGCGTTCCTTATTTGCATAGCCGATTTCCTTTGGGCGATGCTCTTTAAAATATCCGCAGAAAAGTTTTTTAATCGAGTGGGGTTGAAACTCGCAATCTTTTGTATAGAGTTTTGTTTACTTGCAGTGTTCCCATTATTATTCTGCGAATTTACTACAACGTCCAGCTTGGTAAAACTTTTATTCGCTTTAAAGGCATCTGGATCAACCCTTTGAGGTTTACTTAACGTCATTGCCGATATTAAAGATTCTGCCACTCAGAGCCCCTCACTCTAATTCTTTTAGATATAATATAATATACACTATTTCTGCAAATTCCGCAAATAATTTTTTAATCACAAATTTGGATTTTACAGGTTGCTCGTGCTTTTCAGAAGTACCGATATATTGTCTTTACGCTTAATTTTTTTAATCAACTTCATCGCGGATTCTCTATCGGTAAAACCCTCCTTCAGGAAAACACGGTACCATAGGCCCTTGCCGGAAATTTCAGCGGATTCCATTGATGATTGATAGCCTTTTTTATTTAACACAGCTATAAAAGCCTCTGCTCTCGATTTATCTTTAAAAGAACCCATCTGAATTGTATATTTAGAATCACTGATGGTTTTTTGAGTTTCAGGTTCTTTTTTTTCTATTGGCTGATGGGATTCAGGCTTTGAACTACTTTCTTTTTTTTTCTTCAATGGCGCAGGAGATGCTGTTTCTTCACGCGCGTCCGAAGTTGAATATTTTCCCGGTTTAGTTAATGTATCAAAAAAAGTAAACTCTACTTCCTCTTGCATGTTTTTTGCTGAACGAACCTGGCCGGTATAGGTCTTCCCTGTAACATCTTCTTCCAAAACTGTTATTTCTTCATTTTCGGAATCAGCAACATAGGGCGAAAAAAAATACTTAAGTCCCACGATAACAACAATAACCAAAATTAAAGAAACAATAAGAATGAACTTTAACGCGCTATTGCTGCTTGAGGATTTGGTCTTATCTCCGGAGTAACGTATTCTGGAACTCATAGCATATTACATACTTTCCGGGGCATTAATCCCAAGTAATTCCAGTGCGTTTTTCAGAACAATTTTAACGCAGGTTGTCATCGCTAACCTTGCATGAGTTAATTTGATGTCATTAGAAATGATCCGGTATTTATGATAATAACTATGAAAGAGATAAGCTAATTCCTGAAGATAAAATGGAATGAGATGTGTTTCTAAGGTATTGGTACTTTTCAGCACTACTTCAGGGAATTGAGATAGTGATTTAATTATAGTCAACTCTTCCGGCAAGTCTAAAAGACTTAAATCAACGTTTTCTATGACAAAAGCATCTACTCCTGCCTCTTTTGCCTCTCGCAAAACACTGCAAATGCGGGCATGGGCATACTGAATATAATAAACAGGATTTTCCGGAGATTGTTTTTTTGCCAGTTCCAGATCAAAGTCCAGATGACTGCTTGAGCTTCGCATTAGAAAAAAATATCTTGCGGCATCGCATCCGACTTCATCCAGCACGTCGCGTAAAGCTACAAACTGTCCTTTTCTGGTGGACATGGAAAGTTTTTCTTTGCCTCTCCGCAAACTTACTAACTGAACCAGGATAACCTTGAAAAATTCTTTCGAATAACCAAGGGCTTCTATCATTGCCTCCATTCGAGACACATATCCATGATGATCCGCTCCCCAGATATCTATTACTAAATTAAAGTTTCGTGAAAATTTATCGCGATGGTAGGCAATATCCGACGCAAAATAAGTATGCGCACCATTTTCCTTTATGAGCACCCTGTCTTTTTCATCTCCGAACAAACTAGATTTCATCCATGTTGCGCCGTCTTTATCATAGATAACCCCTTTTTGTTTTAACAATTCCAATGTTTCCTCAACCTTTTTCTCTTCAAAAAGACTTTTTTCACTGAACCAGCAGTCAAACTCTACCTTGAAATCAACAAGATCTGATTTAATTCCATTAAGGATTCTATTTGCTGAATGATTAGTAAAAAAAGAGAGTGCCTCCTCCTCTTCTTCTTTTTCAGCAAAAATATCCCCTTTTTCTTTTACTATCTCTTCGGCAATTGTTTTAATATAGTCTCCCTGATAAGCGTCTTCCTGTAATTCAACCTTTTTCCCCATAAGCTGCAAATACCTGAGGAAAGTGGATTTCCCCAGAGTTTGCATCTGGTTTCCCATATCGTTAATGTAGTATTCCTTCTGGATGTTGAATCCTGCGGCTTTCAGTACGCGTGAAATGGTATCTCCAATAACCGCTCCCCGCCCGTGTCCCACATGAAGCGGTCCTGTTGGATTAGCGCTAACAAATTCCACCTGCACATTTCTGCCTTTCCCATAATCTGAATTTCCGTAGTGCGAATTTTTTGAATAGATCTCTTTAATTTCATCGCGCCATGTAGCCGGAGTAAGGAAAAAGTTAATAAAACCGGGACCAGCAGTTTCCACTTTCTCAATTATAGAGGTATCTTTGTTGAGGCTGAAAATAATAGCCTCGCTGATTTTGCGGGGGTTCATCCTTACTTTAGACGCCAGGGCCATGGCAATGGGTGTGGAAAAATCACCGTTGACCTGCTCTTTTGGCCGTTCAATTACTATCTCGGGAACGGAATCTATTTGCCAACTTTCTTTCGCAATGCATGTGGTTAAGGCATCTGATATAGTTTTACGTAATGTATTTATGATCATGTTTTATAAGGTGAAGCAGCACTGCACTGCTGATCTGCAACATTGTGCTTTTTTAGGCGCTGTTTGGTTGTGATTTTTACAGCGGCTTATGCAAGGCTTAACAAAGTTTTTATGCAACCTATTAAAATAAAATAGATAAATTCGAAATCCGAAGTACGGAATTCGAAACAATATCGAATGACCAAAATACTAAATTCAAAATACAAACGCGCAAAACTGGAGGTGTTTCGAACATTAGAACATTAGGATTTTTAATTTGTTTCGATATTCTAATTTCGGATTTTTCGAAATTGGTTTAGCAAATTAACATTTTGCTATTAGCATTTATTTTGGTTGTGGCCTCTTAGGCACGCTGTGATTTTTATCAATTAAAAGATTTGTTAATTTTATCTGTTATATTCTGTGCCAGTTCCTTATATTTCCTGCTTTTTTTCTTGTTTCCCAGGGATTTATACATCTCACTTAGATTTTTTAAATCTTTTAATACTCGATAGACATTCCCGGATTTTTTATTTACTTCCAGCGCTCTTTCATAATAATCAAGTGCATCTTCGTTTCTTCCCATTGCCCTGTGCAGAAACGCTATATTGTTAAGATCACTGGCAATGCCTTTATAATAGCTAATCTTTTTATCAATCTCAAGAGCCATTTTGTAATAGTTCATAGACATGTCTAAATTTTTTCTTATTTCCTCAATTGCTCCAAGATTGTTAAGATTACCGGCAATTCCTTTTTTGTAATTAATTTTCTTATTTATTTTTAATGACTTGTCATAATAAATTGCCGCATTTTCAAGATTTCCCATATGTTTATATGCTATGCCGATATTATTTAAAATAACTGCAATTCCTCTTCGAGTGCCAAGTTTTCGCTTAATAGCAAGAGCTCTTTCAAAATATTCAAGCGCTCTTTCCATCTTATTAAGGGATATATAAACAGAACCCATATTAACGAGATTATCAGCCTTCCCTTTCATGTTTCCAAGCTTTTCATTTTTTTCCAAAGCCTGCCGGTAATAATTTAAAGCGCCGTCAACATCTTCCACCGCTAAATATACACTGCCAATATTATTCAAATTGTCCGCTACCCCCTGCAGATTGTCATTGATAGTGTTTATGTGTAGAGATTTTTCAAAATACATTAAGGCATTATTGAACTGACCTTTTCTATAGAACCCATGCCCTATCTCGCTGAAATTCTCTGCCCGGTAAAAATCTTCCGAATGGTATTCCTTGACACCTGTACCAGCGCATCCCAACAAAGCAATAGAGAACAGCAGGAATGACAACGAGATCAATCTCACGGTAAATTCAAGGTATACCATTTCAATTAGCCTTTTCATTATAATGACTGTCTCTCACATCAACAATTATAGGTTCCTCTTTCTTTTTTCTCTCAAGAAACCCTTTGATAATCCAATTTTTTTCCGCGCCTTCAACAATCCTTGTAATTTCATCTATATTTTCCTGAGAGGTTCTAATCAAGTTAGGCAGTTCTGATGAGGTATCTTTGAAATCCTCCAAAATCTCGCTTATTCTGATTATCTGTTCATTGCTGTAACGAATTAATTTATTAAAATCATCAGAGGAATTTTTAATGTTCGATATAAGCTCTTGTCCTTCAGATAATAAATACGGCATTTTTTTAGCGCTTTTGTTTATTTCCATCATTGATGATTCTGCCTTATTAATCACTTCAGGAAGCAGTTGTGACGCCAATTCAATATTGTTTACAGCCTTTTCTACACTCACCAACAGGCTTTGACTGGATCTGAGCATATTGCTCAGACTTGCATACAAGTCTTTATCTTTCAAAAGGGCTCCTAAATTTCCTTTCCCATCCATTATTTCTTCACTCACTTCATCAAGGTTTTTAAGTATGTGATCAAGCCTCACTAACGGTTTATCTAAAATGCTCGTTAAATAAATAATATTATCTATAGCTTCATTGGCTTTCATTAGAATAGGATTGATACCGCCCATTATTCCAGCGGTTTTTGACATGCCTGTACCACTAATATATCCGCCATCTTCCACAATCGACATGGAGGTGGAACCTATAGTTATGGATACTGCTGTATTACCCATCAGCCCCCGCCTGACTACAGTCGCAACGGAATCTGTCCTGATCTTTTCTTTATATTTATTTTGAATTTCCGCTGTAACATCGATCTTATTTTGTAAGTTGAAGCGAATAGATTCAACGCTCCCCACTTCAACTCCTGCTATATCTACAGGAGAACCTTCCATTAAACCGAATCCATGGTTCAAGACTATATGAATTTTGTAGCGCCCGCTGAAAAAATTGTGTCGATTATCAATACTTAAAATAGCAATAATTAAAACCCCCAGCGCTGAAAACACAAAGAGCCCTATAACCCTTGCCAGGCTACGATTTCCAAGTTTGTGGACATAATGCAGCATTTATTTCTCCCGGGTTAGATTCCCGCTTTCGCGGGAATGACATAAAGCGTTGAGGTGTCATTCCTAACATCCCTGTATGTCATTCCCGCACGTTTTTAGCGGGAATCTATAAACATTGAAATTCATATATATTAAATCATTTCTATTCGCTCGTTTTTTATAACGCCAACCTTGTCGACCAGATTATTGTCGATGCTTTTATCCTGTGACACGATAACTGGTGTAATCCCATTTTCTTCATTTAATTTATTAATAAGGTTAAGGATGCAATTTGAATGGTGTCCGCCAAAACCAGCAGTCAGCTCATCACAAAAAATAATCCTGGGTTCCAGAGCTAAAGCCCTTGCAAGCCCTCCCCTTTTTACGCACTCTTCACTTAACTGGGCTGGCAATTCGGTCTCGTGTTTTTCAATACCGACATAGCGAAGTTTTTCTCTGGCGATCTCTTGAATCTTCTTTTCTTTAAAATTCGTGTGGTATCTCAAAGGAAGTGCAACATTCTCTAAGAGGGTCATGTTATTCAGCAAAGCGCCATGTTGAAAAATAAAGCCTATCTTTTGTCTCACTTTCATAAGTTGATGCTGAGGCGAGTTATGAATATCCACGCCAAATATTTTTACCGTGCCTTTTAGTGGTTTTATTAGCCCCGAAACCAGCCGCAAAAAAGTTGTAAGCCCGCTGCCGCTGTCACCAAGAAGCACAAATATCTCTCCTTGAAAAATATCCAGATTTATCCTCTCAAGCAAAGCACTCCCGTTGAATGAAAACGTTACATTTTTTAAATTTATAAGTGGTTTCTTTTCCATTTCTTAATACCTGTATGCTTTTGTATAAATATTAGTATGCTTTTGGATCATTGCCGATCTCTTAACTCAGGCTGCCTGATCCCAGACCCCTGATAACCAGCCCCTGAACTATATATAAAGCATCATGGTTAATGTAGTGCTGAACAAGAGGCATATCACTATAGAACTTATAACTGCTTTAGTGGTTGCCTGAGGCACCTCCGTAACAAAACGTTTAACTCTCAGCCCATGATAACTGCTGAGAATCGCAATAATAATGCCGAATATGGCGCTTTTTACAAGAGAGACATATATATCACTAAACTCGAGGGATAATATGATTTTATGAATGTATAAATCAAAAGGCGTTGTCAGCTGAATCCTCGATATAATGTATCCCCCTAAAATAGCCATCAGGTCAAAATAAATTGTGAGACATATTGTGGCGATAATGCACCCTAATAGCCTCGGTAAAACCAATATACGTGTTTTGTTTATTCCCATTACCTCAAGAGCTTCGATTTCCCTGTTAATGCACATCAGCCCAAACTCAGTAGCTATAGCAGATCCTGACCGTCCGATAACTACAATCGCTGTAATTAAAGGCCCAAGCTCCCCTATAATAACCATAACAATAACACTGCCCACAAAATTCTCACCACCGATAATCGGTAGCTGCGTAGTAGACTGACTAATGACAATAGTTCCCAGGAGCAGAGAAATCACACTTATCATGGGGAGAGCATCAATACCGGTAAACAGTATTTGCCTTAACAGCAAATTGAAAGCCACTCTATTCCCGGTCCGGTTCCATTTAAACAGTTCTGTAAGGGCTTCAAATGATAAACGGAAAACCTCATAAAAGAATTGAATCAGATCCAAAACCTTATTGCCTGTGAATTCAGCGAGTCTAAACATTTGTTTTTTCCCTTTAATAATTAGTCTTATTAAATAGAAAGTGCATATTTTATACCGAACGAACATGAATTGGGAGAAACCGTAATCGGCCATTAACGATAATGAATGAAAAGTTAGAAGTTAATGATATCAGACTACAGTAGGCCTGCTCTTTCATTAACATCCTCGATGAGTCGAGGTGTTAATGAGATATAGCAAATCTAATACAAATTCTAAGGAGTTATGAA
>CBDUII010000121.1:0-7332 GCA_965367285.1 uncultured bacterium | reverse complement strand
GGAGAACTCCGAGATTAGCAGCAAATATACTTTTGCCTATTCCTCCTTTTGCTCCTCCTATAGCGATGATTTTTCCCTGGCCGGCGCTCTTTTCAGTGACGGGCTGCGCCATTTCCTGAAAATGAGAAATAAGATTTCATATGACTTCCGTATCTTTATGAAACGGTCTATCCGCCTGTTAATCATCACTTCAGGTTCATGAAATTGAACATCAGGGTGGTATCTCTTTGCCTTTTCCCGGAAAGCGCTCTTTACAGTCTCCAGTTTTAAACTCTTGAGAAAACCATTGTCCTGGGCAAGTTGATATGAGAACAGGTAGGCACAGGCAATTCGTATCCTACGCAGTTTCGGATCTTCTAACTCATCGATCAGCAGCATTATTGTTATATCTCCTAATTCTATGGTTATAGTGGTTGAGGTCTGCATTATACGCTCCAATCGGAAATAGCACAAGATACCTGTCCACACAAATTATTTGCAACTGGAACAGTGCATTAGGAGTTATGTTGAATAGGATAGTTAGGCTTAATTGTCAATTGAAGACTAACCCGGGCAGTTCCATTTTTATTAAGCTTAAGCTCAACAACAAAGTATTTTGTTTATTCCAATACTTTCATCTTCAGATGAACTAATAGCTTCTAAAAGAATATTAACATCATTATCGGTTAAAACTCTATGGGACCTTGTTGCAGAGCCTGTTACCTGTGTTTCTGTTTTCCCTTTTTGAGGGACTTTTTTATTTTTTTTGCTCTTGCTCTACCTTCCCCATAATCCCATGTCGAAGATGTGATTAAAATTCTTTACTTGAAAATAATCTATAGACTTTCAAGAAATCGAGAAACATCTCTTTTCCATTTATCTCGATGCCTTTTGACAATGAGTTGATGACCGGTATCTGGATAAGATATAAAATGCTTTTGCCCTGCTAAACTGCGAAACACTTGTTTAGCCTGTTGTAGAGAAACCCGACTGTCTTTTCCACCGTGAAGCACGAGAGCAGGAGACTTTACCTTACGGGCATATTCGACCGGGTTATGCGAAAATGCGTTAAAGCCGCTTTGCCAACCACCCCAAAACACTAAAAGTTTAGCTGCAGGAAAAGATGGCAGTCCCATTAGTTTGAAGCGATTTTTTACTGCGTTTAAAAGCTTATCAAACGTGCTTTCCAGAATAACTCCATCTATATAAACACTTTCCACTGCAATTGCTCGCAAGATAGAAGCTCCACCCATAGAAACGCCATAGAGGACTACAGAACGATCAGGCCACCTTTTTTGAACATAACTGACACTATCGACGACATCCTGTGCCTCATAAAAGCCAACAGAGGTGCTGTTTCCACTAGAACCACCTGAACCATAAAAGTCTACCAAAAATGAATCATAACCTGAATTATGAAATTCGACTGCAAGCGGAATAAGGCTTTCTTTGCTCGAAGCATACCCATGAAAGAGAAGAACAATCTTGCTGGCTAAAGGCGAAGGAATATACCATGACTCAAGCGTATGCCCTGTTCCACTCGAATACTGGTGAGTTTCAAATGAAAAGCCATAATCTATCAGAGTGCTGCTGTGTTTAGGCCTTGTAATATTAACGCCCAACAAAAGAGACTGAAATTTTTCCTTAATTGTGAGAGACTCAGGTTTCTTGGTTCTAAGTTCTCCTGAAGAAAACTGCATCATACTATTTGCATGCATCCACGCGAGATAATTAAATGTGACAACCCCGACAATGAAAACAGCACAAACAAGTTGTTTTTTATTTTTCCAAAGATTCAAGTTTATATTTACTCCAAATTAATGATTGAATAAAATAAAAGGAATAACATTTAGATGAAATTGAGTTCTCTATCATTCACCATACCCGCAATGCTTGCTGTACTCGTAAATAATTAAACCATGAAAACATTAGTGTATTATTTAGGACTGGTCTTAGAGCTTGTTGGAATGGCTACCATGATTGTAGTTATCATTCTTTTTTTTGGAGAAACTAAAATGCGGTTTTTGCTGAATATGTCGATATTAGGAGTAGCTGAATTTTATTGTGGCTATTGGCTAATTCTAAATTTTAATAAAAGAAATTAATTACTAAACTCCTAATCCTTTATATGCAGTCAAGAGTGGTTGACCCCTGATTTTTCTTTTTTCTTACATTTTTGCCCTGCAGCAAAGAATCCTGCCTAATATTAGGCACCAAATTTGTCTGTATAGACTTTCGGTGAATACCCCAACTTTGGAGTATAAACTTTTTTTTGGATTTGTGAATTGTTGTATTGCATTATATTGCTAATTGTTAATTGACCATTGCCGCTTTCTCCCTTCTGTTCATAACTTCCGCTGCCATAATATAGAATCCTAACGCAATGAACAGAACCGCATGAAATCCCCATGCTAAAGCAAGAATAATTGCAAGGACAGAGCTTAATACGGATGAACATCCGTTAACACACCATGCCCATGGAATAGAAGCAGAATAAAAGGATTCCAGTTTTCTGATTCCCATCGGAAACGGCATTCCCATAAAAAAACCGAATGGGAAAATAAATATTGCAGCCAACACCAGTCTTATTATTAATGGCAAGAATAAAATTTTATCCCAGAAGGAAAACAGCAGGTAAAACAGAAAAACCATTCCACAAAGTATATATATAATTTTTCTTATGCCAAGCATATTTATTGGTTCGTATTTTCCAGAAACAAAGCTCCCGATACCGGCTGAGAATAGGAAGGAAAATATGACTATGGAAAAGGCATAGACAGGATGATCCAAAAGCAGGATAAATTTTTGTATTACGACAATCTCAATCATCATGAAACCTGATCCAATCAGAAAAAAATATGTTAAAAAACCTCCCAAACCTTCATGACAATCGGGGAGGGGAGATTTAATCCAGCGTGATAAAAAAGCTGGCAATAAAATGAAAACTATGCTGGCAAAAAGCGCCTGAACAAAAACAATGGGGACAAGATATCCTCCTTCAATGATAGGAAGCCATTTATCTCCCATACTTTTATAAAGATCGTAAAGCCTGTCCCATTTAAAGAAATGATGGAAGTATGGCTTATTATCTGTAACCGAGCTGACATCAAACAGGTAATTATCTAAAAAATCTTTTCGGCTGTCTTTGTTTAAAATATTTGTGATTAATTCATGATAGATTGGTTTATCAAAAGCATTAAATTGATTTAGTTCTCTTTCAGAAATTCCGTGATAATAGACCGGGTCGAACCATAATGACCGGCAAAATTCCTGTAGCCGCTCAATTTCAGCTGAATGGAATTCATTTTTTTTTATTAGAAATGTAATCGTTCCCCAGGTTCTGAATATAAAAAAATGTTTTTTTGGATTTTGCGTTCCCATCTTCTGCAGTGCTGAATAGAGAACATTGAACAGCCTCAGTTCCGCGCGCGGGGGAGGGTGAAGAAAGACGGTAATACTTAAAAGACCATCGGCAGATAAATGACTGTATAGTTCTTCAAAAGCTTCTTCTGTATAGCGGTAATCTTCGTTTAGACCCTGAACTACAGTGGAAGCCGGCGCAAATATATTTGAAGGGGAGATTTGTATTAAATCATATTTATCGCTTTTTCCTTTTAAAAGGTTTCTCCCTTCACCAATTTCCACAGTCACTTCTTTTTTAGAATAAATATTGCCTGAAAAACTGTCGTAATCGTTTTTAATTAAATCGTATATTAACCGGTTTCTTTCTATGACAGTTATATCTGAAATATCGAAGTACAATGCCGACAATACATCAAGACCTCCTCCCGGTTCCAATACTAAAACATTCTTAATATCCTTCTTCATAAAATAAGGGGCGGAAGCAGGAAGGAAGTCAATAAAACCGAGTTTTTCTCGATTATCAGGATATTTTGTTATTGCTGTTAAATTCCCTCCATCAATTGAAAAACCGATCTGACTTGGTAAAGATTCAAGATATTTCAAGCTGAGTCCGGGTGCGAATCTGATTGCAGGGCTTTCCACCACGTCCAACCTGGAATAAGAGTTCCATCTGCTTTTAATTAGACGCGCGTCAGGATATTGCAGGGCTACTTTTAATCCTTTATAGGGAGATATGCGAATCTTTAAGAAATCCGGCTGGATGTAAAGTAATGCAGACAAAAAAATTAAAAGGGCAAAAACTCCTGTTTTAACTTTCCCTTTGTTGGAAAGCTGAAAAAAAATCGTCCCCACCAATCCAATTAAAGACGCGAATAGTGCGGCGCCGCTTTCACTAAAATATGAAAAGGCAAATAGAGCAACGATTGAGCCGGATGCAGCGCCGATCAGATCAAAAAAATAAATGGTGTGTGATTTAGTTGAAATGTTGGCTAAAGCCATAGAAATGATAAGTCCGGCAAAGAAGAATGGGATGGAATAAAACAAATAATAAAAAAAGATGTAATAGAGCTGATGGATATCCCATGAAATTTTAACTGGATCAAAAGGAATCCGGTTTGAAACAGCATAAAAAAACGGAATAGACAGGGAAAATAAAAGTGAGAGATAAAAAAGATATTTGGAAATATCCTCTTTATTAATTCGGGGTAGAAGCATTAAAAAAGAACCGCTTGCCCCGTACCCTAACAGGGCAATGCTGACAACCATAAACGCGAAATGATACCAGAGAGAAACGGAAAAAATTCTTGTCAGAGATATTTGGAAGGTCAGCGCCGCGCAGGAAGTAAAAAAAATACCTATGAAGATAAAGTTTAAGGATTTTTGTGGCATATAAATTTTTTACCGCAGAGATCGTAGAGAAAAATCATTAAAATCTGAGTGAATCTGTTTAATCAGCGTCATCTGCGTTCTATTTTTTTAGTTGCGGTTTTGCTGCTCTGCGGTAAAACCTTATTTTACAATTTCTGTTCCCACACCTTTTTTAGTAAAAATCTCTAATAGCACAGCGTGTCTGAGTCTACCGTCTATTATATGAGTTTTTTTAACTCCTTTTGAGAGAGCTTTAATGCAGCACTCTACTTTAGGCTGCATCCCATCGGAAATGGTTTTGTTTTTTATCAGTTTTCGAGCTTCCTTTTTATCAAGAGTGCTAATGAGATTCCTGGTTTTGTTCTTTATCCCTTCTATGTTGGTTAACAGGATTAGTTTTTCCGCTTTAAGAGCTGCTGCAACATGACTGGCAACAAAGTCCGCGTTAATATTCAGGGTTTCTCCCTTTTTACTCATCCCGACAGGGGCGATAACCGGAATACGGTTCTTTTCCAACAGCGATGATATAATAGAGGAATTCACAGAAGTAATTTCTCCAACAAGGCCTAAATCGATAATTTCAGGTCGATTAGTTTCTGGGGTGATATTTCCCGGTTTGTGTTTCTTTGCCTGAATCAACCCACCGTCTTTACCGCTTAGTCCCACTGCTTTTCCACCGTGTTTATTCATAAGTGATACAATTTCCTTATTTACTTTTCCAGCTAAGACCTTTTCAATGATATCCATAGTTTCGGCATCAGTAACCCGAAGTCCATTAACAAACTTTGATTTTTTCCCCATTTTTCTCAATATTTTTCCGATTTGAGGCCCTCCACCATGAACAATAACCGGATAAATCCCAATATACTTCATCAGCACGATATCGAGGGCAAAGTTATTTTTCAGAGTCTTATTTATCATTGCGTTGCCGCCGTATTTAATAACAATGATTTTTTTGTAAAAAGTTTTAATGTACGGCAGCGACTCTAAAAGAACATCTGCTTTTTCAATTAGCTTTTCCATTCTCTATACTATATATTATAAAAAAGGGGGTGTGCCGAAAGCTGATAGCTGACAACTGCATTTCATGCATTTAACATTTAGCCACATAACATCACTAAATTCCACTGATTTTTTATTTGATGAGCCTATTGACATTATTAATTAGGAGATACATAATTAGAAAAAGGAAATGCGGACAGATATCAGTACTCGGCATTCGAGTTTTTAATTTGCTGATCGCTCTTGACTGATTGCTGAAAGCGTTACTACGATATGAATCATAAAAACTATAAATATTTCTTGCTTGTCTCTGTGCTTTTTCTCTCTGCCTGTGCGCAAGAACTGGTCGGTGTTAATGTCACGATCATTGATCAGAGAACAGCCCTTGAAAACCAGGTCCTCGGAACCTATGAGGATATTGGGAAAGACATGATGCTTCTGGCTTCTGTCCGCTCCATAGATGAAAGCGGCAAATTAAAAGAAGTTGACCCGATTCCTAAACACAAGAAGGAAGCCATCAGGGCAAGGCAGAGAACGGAGTTTAATAAAGACGATATTGAAAATTTCAAGTTGATCGGCTGTGCCGGAGAAAAAAAGGATGGGTTTCTTGCTTTTTTTGAAATTGACAAAACCAGGGATGATCCTAAATTTGCCCTTTTCGTAAAAGCCATAATTCAGGAAGAAAATGATGACCGACTAATGATCATGAAACGTATTGTGATGATAAGTGAAAACCTTAATGAAAATGACCTACCGGATGTTCAAAAAATTTTCGCCAGCCTGAACCGTGATAACGCAAGAAAAGGAGAGAAAATACAACTGGAAGACGGTATATGGGACGTAAAGAAATAGGCCAATTCTCATTCTAAGGCCCCTCTCCATGTGGAGACTTCATAATCTCCCAAGTCTCTCTTTTAGTTTATGTGTCACCTTGATATTGTTCTTGCGGCATAGGGTATTAATGCCTGTCATTATTGTTTTTGTATTGCTTTGAGATGCTATTGCTATTAGATGTGGCTTAAGCTCAAGGATTTTGTCTGGTGAGAATACCGGATGGCCATACACTTTTTGCTGAGAGTAGTGCACATAATTGTCTATAAAACCTACAATCTCATACCCCGACTGAACCGCGATATTTATCAATTTTTTACCGGTTGCGCAGGCGCCAAAAATTAAGGCTCGCTTTAAATCTGGATTCTTTCTCTTGGTTTCAAGTAGTTTAATTCTCACTGCTGATAAAAAGCCATCGGAAATATGAGATAAAACTGTTTTTCCTGTTTCATGATCAGCGCTATATTTATAAAAACTGAGCTTGTATATCCCTAAAGCAATCTCGCTTGAGTATTCTTCATAAAACCAGCCTTCTTTCATTTTTATACTGATTAACAATTCACGACTTTCTTTGTTTTCAGGGATTTTAATTAATACATGTTCGTCAGTATTATCGAACTCCACAGAATTACAATTATTGATAGTTAATATCCCGGAGTTATATCTTCCAAAGATATTCATGCCGCTAATGTGTATGCATAACAGTTTACTTTTTGGTACGGGTTTTATCCTGACTATAATGGACCCCAAAATTTAGACTGGTAGGTAATGTGCATTTTGGCTATGATT
>CBDUII010000120.1:0-7333 GCA_965367285.1 uncultured bacterium | reverse complement strand
ACATTAAGCCTGAATCGTTAAGATCATAGCTACCCGGAAAAGAGGACAAATCTCAAAAAACAAATAACAAATAAATCTCAAAAAGATAAAGAACCCTAAAAATAAAGGATCAAACTATTGTGCTTTGCTTTAGTTTGGGGTTTTTAGATTTGAATATTGTGATTTATTTGTAATTTGGTGTTTGGAATTTTTTTCTTTGCGTACTTCGTGCGCTTCGCGGCTAAAGCTCTTCAAGCTTCTTCTCAAATTCCTTTGATTTTCCTTCGTGCGAACAGGTCAATTCGTCGAGGTTTTTATATAATTCTTCTAATTCTGATTCCAATTGATGGTTCTTTTTGGAAAGATCAGAGATAGCGCTCCCATCCCCTTGCTCTGAGGCTTCAATCAGTTTTTTATTGTTACTGTTCAACTCTTTTTCAAGATTTTCAATATGCTTTTCTGTTTTTTTTATTTCATTTTTTAAAGGGGTCAGAACGCTTGTTTTTTCCTTTAAAATATTTGCTTTGAGCTGTCTTAACTCTTTCTTCGAAAGATTATTTTTTCTTTTTCCACGCTCTTTGGGAGCTTCGTCATCTTCCCATCCGATATTATCCAGGAACTCTTGATACGTTCCTTCATAGACGGATATTTTATTTCGGTCAAATACAACCAAACGGTTTACCAGGGTGCGGAGATACATTTCGTTATGAGTAACCAGAACGACTGCCCCGCCAAATGAGTCCATAGCGGACATTAAGGAATCACAGGATTCCATGTCCAGATGATTACTTGGTTCATCCAGTAACAGCAAATGGCAGGGGGACGTTAAAATCTTTCCGAGTAAAACCCGGCTTTTCTCTCCTCCCGATAGAACGGAAATTTTTTTCAAAGAATCATCTCCTTCAAACATCAGGGAGCCGCTGATGCTTCGGGCTTTCTGAAGAGTACATTTGGGATCGGAAGCCATAATTTCTTCATAAACGGTTTTTTGCGGATGCAGTTTGATTTTGTTTGTCTGGCCAAAGTAACCAATTTTTAAGTCAGGATGTTTTTTAATCTCCCCTTTAATAGGATTTAATATTTGGGCTAATATTTTCAATAAGGTAGATTTCCCTTTACCGTTTTTACCAATAACTCCTATCCGGTCATCCTTTTTTATGGCAAGACTAAAATCATCTATTAAATAGGGAGGGGGATTATTGTATGAGAAGGACACATTATCGGCACTAATCATATATCTCGCGGCAAAGGGAGCGGCATTAAAAGAAAGTTCCAGGGGTGGTATTCTCTCAAGTTTATCTCGTTTTTCTTTTTTATTTAAAGCTTTAATCCGTGATTGGACCATACCGGCCAACCTAGCTTTTGCGCGAAACCGGCGAATAAAAACTTCTACTTCCTTTCTTTTTTTCTCATCATTTAGCCGGGTTTTCTCATAGACCTCTTCTTCCTGCGCGATCTGGTTATATAATTTCTCCGTGTTCCCTGAAATTTTTTTTATCTTTTGTCGATGAATAACCATGGTATGGGTCGTGACGCTATCCATAAAGCTTCTGTCGTGGGTAATTAAGATCATCTCCTTTTGCCAGGTCCTCAGGAATTTTGTAAACCAGCGAATAGAGACCACGTCTAAATAATTCGTAGGCTCATCTAAAAGAAGGAAATCGGGATCGGAAACAAGAATTTTTGCCAGGTTGAGTCTTACCTGATAGCCGCCTGATAATTCGGAAGGAGGGCGATGAAATTCATCTTCTGAAAACCCTAACCCCATAAGCGTCTCTTCTACCCGCCAATGGTTATACTTTTGATTTGACGGAAGCCCGAGGCATCCTTCGCTAAGGACAGTATCTTTTGTAAAATGAATATGCTGATCTAAATGGGCAATAATATAAGTTTTTGGAATGGATATTGTGCCGGAATCGATTTCTTCCTGCTTTAATAGAAGACGAAAAAGAGTAGTCTTTCCATGACCGTTCCGACCCACTAAACCCACGCGCTCTTTTTTGTTAATATTAAAAGAAATATTTTCAAAAAGAGTCTGCTTTCCGTATGATTTACTTAAATCTATTACTTTGATCATGATTGTTCCTGATTTATATAATTTATCAATATAGCATAACATGGGACAGAGCGGCCAGGGGGCCGCAACCAAATAGAGCTACCGCTCTGAAATTACAAATAAAACTTTGCTAAAAAAACACTATATTGCTTGTTTATAGTATAGCAGGGGTTAGGAGGCAGGGGGAGAAGACAGTAGACGGATGACAGATGAAAGAAAAAGGCACAAAGGCAGAAGATCCTTCGGTAAGCTCAGGATGACAAGCTATAGAGCACAAAAAATATTTTCTCCGTGATCTTCGTGTGCTTCGTGGTTATGAATATTTTGCAGTGCTGTGATCTTCGTGGTTAAAAAAGCAGAAAAAATTTGTTATTTTTAATTCCACGGTTTAAAATCTATCCATGTCAAGTTTAAAAGAACGTGTTAACTCAGATCTGACTGATGCTATGAAAAAGAAGGAAACCCTGCGCCTGGGAACCATCCGTCTTTTAAAAGCGGAAATTACTAAATTCGAGATGTCCGGCAAGACTAAAAAAGAAGCGGAAGATGATGACATTATTTCCGTGATCTCCAGAATGATCAAGCAACGCCGCGACTCGGCAGAACAATTCCGTAAGGGTGACAGGGAAGATATGGCGAAAAACGAAGAAGAGGAAATTAAAATTCTGCAGGACTATCTACCGCCGCAGCTTTCAATCGAAGATTTAGAAAAAATCGTAAAGGAAACTATCTCAGAACTTGGCGCTAATGATAAATCCGCAATGGGCAGGGTCATGGGGGCAGTTATGGGGAAAGTAAAAGGACAGGCAGACGGCAATGCTGTAAAAGATGTTGTGATGAAGATGTTGACTTGAGGGCAAAGCAATTAGCGGTCAGCAGTTAGCTATTAAATAGACATGTTCACCGCTAAGATGCGGAGAGCGCATGGTGGCAGGGCCACAAACAAAAGGGCTACCGCCCAACTGCCTAACAAAAGCTTTGCTAAAAAAACACAATTTTACAGATCTGCAGTGCAGAGAAATTCAAATAACTACTTGATGTTTAATTCCGCGCTTATGATCTTATCAAATGTAGAAAAGGACTTTGCGCCAACATATAGTTTTTTGTTAATAATAAAGCTCGGGGTTCCCTTAACTCCAAGAGACTTCCCTTCCGCTGTTTGCGCCTTTACTTTTGAAGCATATTTTCTTGAATCAATACACCTGTTAAACCTCATCGTGTTTAAACGCAGATCTTTTGCGTACTGAGTATAATCACCATTGGGGCCTTTATCAAAAAGCATATCATGCATTTCCCAAAACTTCCCCTGTTCGCGCGCGCATTCCGATGCCTGAGCGGCTTTGCTGTCTATGCCTCCCCTGTCAAAATGCTTGTAGACCAGTTCGATCTTATTACGATATTTTTTCTTTAGCTGATGCAAGGCAGGCCTTACTCTATTGCACCAGATACATGTAAAACTGTTGTATTCTGTGATAAATATTTTTTTGTTTGAGTAGTTAAAACTGTTTGATTTGAATTGCTCTTCAATCTCTTTGGATGGCGAAGAATCCTGCCTGCTTTTTGGTTCCTTTAGTACTTTTACTCCCGGACGTTGGTTAGCGGGAACTTTACTGATATCATCAGTAAATACAACAGAACCTTTTTCATCGGTATACTTATAAAATTCCGCGTAACATAGCGCCGGGATGAAAAATAAAAAAAGAATAAGAGAAATTTTTATACCGGATGTCATTCTTTTAAAAATTGTCATAAGAAAATTATTGTCGACATTATTTTTGTTGTCAAGAAAGAAAACCTGCAGGAGAAAGAGGGTCGGGGGAATTAATGATTAATTAGCAATTAGCGGTCAGCAGTTAGCTATTAACCCCTAAAAAAGCTTTTTATATTCTTTATAGCCTTCTTTTTCCAGGTCTTCTTTTGGAATAAACCGAAGGGCAGCGGAGTTTATACAGTAACGAAGGCCGGTGGGAGGAGGTCCATCATTAAAAAGATGGCCAAGGTGGGAATCGGCATGTTTGCTTCTGATTTCCGTTCTTTTCATGAAAAAAGACCAGTCTGATTTTTCAATAATATTCCCCGGTTCAAGAGACCTGGTAAAACTTGGCCAGCCGGTTTTGGAATCGAATTTGTCAGTTGAACTGAAAAGAGGGTCTCCCGATATAATATCAACATAGATGCCCTTTTTTTTGTTATTCCAGTACTCATTCTTAAAAGGCCTTTCCGTGCCGTTTTCAAGGGTAACATGATACTGCAGAGGGGTAAGTTTTTTTCTCAGTTCATCTTTGTTCATTTTCCTGTGTCTCTTATTGGAATCTTTACCCATTTCTTTCTGAGTTTCTTTCTCCTTTTTTGCCCAAACACTATCAAGAAACCTGTCCCGGCCTGATCCGAATCTATACATTTTATACCTGATGGGGTTCTTTTTATAATAATCCTGATGGTAATCTTCTGCTAAGTAAAATTTTTCAGCCTTTCTGATTTCAGTAACTATTGGTTTGTGGAATATCCCGGATTTATCTAATTTTTCTTTTGATTTTTCCGCCAGTCCTTTTTGATTTTTATTTAAGAAAAAGATGGCGGTTTTGTACTGGCTGCCCCTGTCCGCGAATTGACCGTGGGAATCAGTGGGATCTATTTGTCTCCAGAATATGTCAAGGAGTTCTGAATAGGATATCTTTTCCGGATTGTATTTAATCTGCACGGCTTCTACATGGCCGGTAGTGCCTTTCGAGATCTCTTCATAAGTGGGGCTTTTCTCCCGTCCGCCTGTATAACCGGAAATGACTTCAATTACGCCGTCTATTTTTTCGTACGGATGTTCCATACACCAGAAACAGCCGCCGGCAAATATGGCTTTTTCGTATTCTTTTTTAGTTTCCGCCGTAGCGTTCAGTTGCATACAAAACAGAATAATTAAAAAGAATTTAAATTTTTTAAACATTTCCATAAAGCGGCAAGTTGCCGCAACCAAATGGCGCTACCGCTCCGGCGAGAATAACAGAAAATTCTTCCTAAAATAAAGAAGCTTTTATAGTGTAATAGTACATAATCCATTTTAATTGACCCATTATTATAAGACCATAAAAACTCAATCAGGATTTAAAATATTTTTAACCACGAAGCGCACGAAGAGGAAAATATTATTAGCCAGGCACAAAGTCACAAAGAAAAGACTTAAATCCTTAGACGGGATTAACAGAACATACAGGATTTTATTAGGCGCTGTAAAAATAACAACCAAACAAGCGCCTAAATCACTTTTGGTTGCGGCTCTGCCAAAATATGATGTATTGTAAATAAATCAGGGATCAGCTATGTTATCTTAACCCTGATCCCTGACCCCTGTCAACCGGCTCCTTATTTTTAAACAGGTATCTTTATGATTGTTGTTGTTGATTATGGAATGGGCAATCTCCGTAGTGTTCAAAAAGGCTTTGAGTCCGCAGGCCACCAGGCCGTGGTTTCCGGTAGCCCTGAAGTTGTTGGAAATGCCGCCGCCAGTGTGCTCCCAGGTGTTGTCCCGTTTCAGTATTGTATGAGCAACCGGGAAGACCTTAATCTCGCAGCGCCTATTAAGAATTGCGTAAATTCTAAAAAACCGTTTTTGGGAATCTGCCTCGGCCTTCAACTCCTTTTTACTGAAAGTGTGGAGTTCGGGAGTTGTAAAGGATTGGATTTAATTCCGGGCAAGGTATTCCGGTTTCCAAAAGACCTCCGGTTATCTCAGGAAAATGGAGACAGGCTGAAGATACCGCATATGGGATGGAACACTATTTCAAAGCAAAAAGAAACCCTCTTGCTGAAAGATGTGCAGGAGAGTTCATATTTTTACTTTGTGCACTCTTATTATGTTGTGCCGGATGATAAAGAAGTTATCGCCACAACTACTCATTATGGAATTGAGTTTGTCTCCGGTATTTGCCGGGAAAACCTGTTTGCCTTTCAATTCCACCCTGAAAAGAGCCAGCAAACAGGCTTAACAATTTTAAAGAATTTCGGAGACTTGACAATTAAATAAGAAAAAATTTTTTTGACGAGATTAACTGGATGAAGTGGATTTCGGATTGCAGAATGTGGATTTTAAGAATAAAATCTAAAATTTTAAATCGGAAATCCGAAAAATTGTCAGTCCTGTTATCCTGTCTAAACCTTTTTGAATAAATGGGCTTTTAATCTTATGTTTACAATCCCCGCGGTAGATATTAAAGATGGAAAATGCGTGAGGCTTATCCAGGGTCAGATGGATCAGGAAATTGTTTACTCTGATGACCCTGCTGAAATGGCTAAAAAATGGGAAGGCCTTGGCGCCGGGCTGCTGCATGTGGTTGACCTGAACGGCGCGATTGAAGGAAATACGGTAAACAAAAAGTCGGTTGAAAATATTTTAAAAAATATCAGTATTCCAATAGAAGTAGGGGGTGGAATCCGTGATATTGAAACAGTGGATACATTTATTCGTATGGGTGTTCACAGAGTTATCCTTGGTACTGTTGCCAAAGAAAACCCTGGTTTTGTAAAAAATATCTGCGGAAAATTTCCGGGCAGGATCGCGGTCGGTATTGACGCGAAAGACGGATTTGTAGCTGTCCGGGGCTGGGTAGAAAAAACAGAGCAAAAAGCTTCTGATCTGGCTAAAAAGTTTGAAGGATACGGGGTTTCGGCAATTATCTTTACTGATATTATGCGGGACGGAACCCTGACAGGCCCCAACCTGGAAAGGACTCGTGAATTAGCTGAAACTATTAACATCCCTGTGATTGCATCGGGTGGGGTATCTGAACTCAAGGACATAGAAAATGTTCTTGCTTTAAAAAAATCAGGAGTTGTTGGTGTAATAGTTGGAAGGGCTTTGTATGACGGCAGGGTAGATTTCAAAGATGTTGTTGAATTGGAGAAAAATCAGTAGTTTGCTTCGGAGATTGCACCGCGCCGCAAAGGGCGCAGAGAAATTTTTTTGACGGGATGAACTGGATAAATCGGATATTTTTTTGAGTGCAATATCTACCGGCATTGCGAATTAAGCTGAACCCTGACTGCTGATAGCCGACTGCTGCTTTTAAATTTGGAGTGTAGTAACTGTGTTACTGCTTTTTGGAGTGTTATCTTTTTTACTGTCATATTGCAAATGTCCAAATGCGTCCCCATTTCCTTGACCACATTTCCCGCCTTTTTTATGTTTTGTAGGCCATAGTTTCCTTGAGCTTTCTTGGTCTGTAGGCCATAATATGAATATGAACCATGATGATATTAAACCGTTGCATTTTATCGGAACCGCCCGCAGGGATTTAAAGGAGTTCC
>CBDUII010000119.1:0-7356 GCA_965367285.1 uncultured bacterium | reverse complement strand
TTCAGATAATCTATAACCCCTCTGTTTTACCATAATTCGGCGTGGCCGCAACCACAATTTCTCTCCATTGTTATTCGTTGTGTGTGTTTTGAAAAGGCTCATGTGCCACGCGCTTTGGAAGTGCGTGGCACATCGATAGTGTCTTTTTCACCAATAACTAACAATCAGTAGTTGCACAAAAAAACTTCCTAAAAAAAAGAATATTTTATAGTGTAGTGTAAGAATATAAAACCATGAGCATAGCAGGTGTGTTCAAATATGCGATGGGAATAGGGCAGGGGAGTTTAGTCGTATAAATGGCAGCAAATCGTAAACCAAATCCCATTTTAAAAAATTGAATTGAAACTAAGAGTATGTTTTAATAAAAATAATAGCGGATTACTTAATATCCTCATTAATTTTAAAAATGTAAAATATGATTTCAGAAAAACAGGTTTTGGACGCTAAGATTCTAATCGTCGATGACGAACCGGATAATGTCAACATACTTGAAAAAATGCTGAAGCTTGCCGGCTACTCCTCTCTTCAGACCACAACCGATTCGCGTAAAGCAGAGAAGATTTATCGGGATTTTTTACCGGACCTGGTTCTGCTGGATTTGAGAATGCCCCACATGGACGGTTTTCAAGTTATGACCCAGCTAAAGGAGATAGAAACGGATTCATATCTTTCGGTACTGGTTCTCACCGCCCTGCACGACGATGGAACCCTTTTACGGGCGTTCGATTCCGGAGCAAAGGATTTTATTAATAAACCTTTTGATTCCCCGGAAGTCCTTGCCCGTATTCGCAATTTGTTAGAGGTGCGTCTGCTTCATAAACAGTTGAAAAACCAAAACCAAATTCTTGAGGAAAAAGTTAAAGAACGTACGAAAGAACTGCACGATACCCGGTTGGAGGTGGTTCGACGTCTCGGCAGGGCTGCTGAATACCGGGACAACGAAACAGGGCTGCATGTTATACGCATGAGCAAAATGAGCGCTCTAATGGGAAAGGTTGTAGGGGTATGTAGTAGCGACTGCGATCTATTGCTTAATGCCAGCCCTATGCATGATATTGGGAAGATAGGTATCCCTGATCACATCCTTCTGAAGCCTGGCAAGCTCAGCCCTGATGAATGGGAAGTAATGAAAACCCATACCACTATCGGCGCCAACCTGCTTTCAGGACATGATTCGGAATTAATGAAGATGGCAACTTCCATTGCCCTCACACATCATGAAAAATGGGATGGTACAGGCTATCCCAAGGGACTGAAGGAAGAAGAAATTCCATTGATGGGGAGGGTTTGCGCGTTGTGTGATGTGTTTGACGCGCTCACATCAAAACGTCCTTACAAAGAGGCATGGAGCATTGAGGATTCGTGCGCTGAAATAAAACGCGGCTCTGGAAAACACTTTGATCCGAAACTGGTAGAGGTGTTCGAAAAGATATTGCCCGATATTATTAGAATAACTAAAGAATATGCTGAACCTTCAGCAAAGAGCGATAAACAATTAACAATGATTTAATCCAGCCTTATTATTAATGAGACTAAGCGGTAATATCAACTCCTTCACTGGATGGATTTGCCACTTGATTGCTTATTTTACCTTTTTGGTTATCAACAGGCTTAATGTCTACCGTCTGAGGTGAAGTTTTCACTTCACTCTTGACCGCTTCCGGTCCTGTCGATGGTTTTTCCTGTCCCCCGCTCACTGGATTAGATGCGGGAGCAGCTTTATCAAGCTTATTAAAAAAATTCCCTATGGATGAATTGATGTGCATTTTTAATACTCCTCCTCTTTTTGAAAAACATGATTATTATTAAAACCGGTTTATTTGTTTTTATACTTCAAGTTCTTGTTCCAAAATTTTTGCTAACATTTCCTTAATCTTCACCATCTCTTCCGGTGGAATCTGCCTGATAACTTCATCAGACTTTTTGTCTATAATTTTAATTATCAGATCATTGTTTTCCGTAAGAGAGTATTTGATGCGACGATTGTTGATTTCAATTGAGCCCGATGATTTATCATAACTTTTAGCAATCATTTTTTTGGCATTCTCAGATATCGAAACCACATCACCAATTTCACTTGCGGAACCGTATTTAGTAGAGGTATTGTGTGAGGCCTTCGTTTTCGAAGCATTTGTCTGCTGTTGTCTGACGTTATAGGTTGTATTATTTTCTTTAGGCGTTAAACCGCTTACTTGAGCAAATATACTCATGTTTTATCCCTCCTTTCAAAAAACCTAATACCTCGTTACTCTAACGGTTTTTCAAGGAGAAACTTTAGCCTGGATTGGGAAAATTTGTGTTTTTGCTATAAATATTGCCAGAACAATATTGAAGATAGTTTTATTAAATTGGCGGGTAATTTGGGGTTGTTTTAGAGCTAAGTTGTTATTTTCTATTTCCTTTCCCCATTCCTTTTCCTTTGCTTTTTCCCCTTCCTTTCCATTTCTTACCGGAATCTTTAGCAGAATAAGCTTTTCGGTAGTCGCGCATTGCTTTGTTTAATGTGGAAGGATGTATTCCCAGTTTATGCGCAATTTGTCCCCAACCCAGGCTTTGTTTGCGGAGCGTAAGGATTTCATCCAGAGACATATGAGAATGTTGTTTGAATAACACTAACAAATACATCTCTCCGAATGACAAATCGAATGTGCTCATAATTCTAGTGCTTTCTTTTATTTCAATTCCAAAACTTACTTTCAATTCTTTCAGCACGCCATCGGTATTCCCCTTTGCGCCTATATTAATGCCATGAATCTGAGTGTCAAGACCCACATCGCCTGTTGTGCCGTCATAAGTAAAACTGAAGCTTCCTGCATTTGCGGCAGGCACACAAAAAAATAAAAACAATATTGCGCTTAAAATAACTTTCATGATTGTTCCTTTCACTTTCAAAGGTTTGATTATCCAGCTTAATGAATTTCTATACTGTTTCAGTCCGTCACTTTGTACTCAGTTATTAATCCGTCTCTCATACGAATTATACGTTTTGCATGATTTGCCGCGTTTTGATCATGAGTTACCAGAACAATAGTTTTACCTGTCTGATGCAATTGGTCAAAAATTGACAGGATCTCCTTTCCGGAATTGCTGTCTAAATTCCCGGTTGGCTCGTCAGCTAATAAAACGGAAGGTTCACAAATAAGCGCCCTGGCAATAGCAACTCTCTGCTGTTCCCCTCCTGAAAGCTCACCCGGTGTATGAGTTAACCTGTCTGCCAAACCTACCAGCTTCAGCATTTTTTCAGCTCTTTCTCCGGCGTCAGGCGGATATTTGTTCCGGTAAATTAGGGGCAGCATAACATTGCTGAGGGCGTTTACTCCGGACAACAGGTTGTATGCCTGAAATATAAAACCCATTTTACTGTTACGTATAGCTGATAAACGGCTGTCATTAAGGCCGCTGATTTCATCATTGTCCAAAAAATAAGTCCCACTCGTTGGAGTGTCAAGGCATCCGATAATGTTCATCAAAGTGCTTTTTCCCGCGCCAGATGGCGCCATAATGGAAACATATTCCCCTTTTTTAATGGATAATGAAACGCCTTTAAGTACCGTAACCTTTAACTTACCCCTGTTATAAACTTTAGTGATATCTCTTAACTGAATCACTTATTTTTTCCCGGAAAAAACGCGGGAATGATCAAATCCTGACGAATCCTTATCAGCAATGAAAACAACATCCCCTAATTTTAGTCCTTCCCTGATTTCAACATACCCTTCATCTCTCCAGCCGATCTTAACGTCTTTTTTTATCGGCGGCTTCTTTTTTGACGAATTTCCTGTTCCGGCATTTTCCACAAGAACAAAACTGTTTTTCCCGTTTCTCTTTATTGCGCCCCTTGGGACAGCAAGGACTCCTTTTCGCTCACCGATAACAACAGTAACACTGGTTGTCATCTCCGGCCGCAGTCTGTTCATAGCTGAATCAGGAATATCAATTATGACCTCATAATTAACCACATTCTCCTGAATTACTGCTTTGGGGTAAATATCTTTTACAGCGCCTTTGAATATTTCACCGGGATAAGTATCAACAGTAAAACTGGCTTCCTGATTTATCTTAACATACCCAATATCTGTTTCATCCACAAAGGCATTAATCTGCAGCCTGTCCATATCAATAATATTCACAAAAGTCGGTGAGTTAAGCTCGGCGGCGACAGTTTCCCCTTCCTGGGTGGAGATGGAAGCTATAATGCCGGAAATGGGAGATCTAATCGTGGAGTAGGAAAGATCTATTTTTATTTCTTTGAGGCTGGCTTCAGCCTGGACAACTTTTGTCCGGGCAATGTTCAGGTCATTTTTAAATTTAGTTTTAGTATAAGTCAGGTTTTCCTGCTTTGAGCGAAGCTCTGCCTTAAATACCTCAAGCTCTTTTAAAGACGCGTCATATTTTTCCGGGGAAACAATTCCTTTTTTTAAAAGAGACTCATCCCGCTTAAAATTGGCTTCCGCAAGTTTAAGTCTAAACGACGCTGCGTCAACGTCAGCCTGTAACTTTTTTATCTCCTGAGGGGATGTTTGCTCAATGGCAATGAGCCTTGCTTTTTCCGCGTTTAAATTAGCTTGTGCCTGCTCCACCTTTGCTACCAGATCATCATGTTCAACAATGGCAATCAGTTGATCTTTTTCTATATAATCTCCCACCTTAACAAATAGACGTTCTACCTTGCCCGACACCCTGGCGCCCACTTTTACTTCCGCGCCTACCATGGGTTTTACTGTTCCCGTGGCCAGGATAGTTTTTTTCATATCTTTTTTTTCAACAACAGCCGTTTTAAAAAGAGAATTGGATTTATGGTTTTTCCCGTAATACTTAAAACCGGTAATACCAAAACCGGCTAAAATCAAAACAACTGTTAAATAAATGAGAACTTTCTTCATACCTAATAATATTATCACACAATCCTTTTTAACAGTATCGGAATTTCAGAATTAGCCACTAAGCCAGGCACAAAGAAAAATTTTTCGTTCCCATGCTGAAGTTTGGAAAATAGAAAGGGTCCCTTCGTGTCTTTGTGGCTAAAAAAAGAAAGCAGTTTCAGGATGGAGTAGTAAATTTGACTAGTCCGCTATTTTAATCAGTGTAATCAGTATTCTTTTTGCTCTTTACTTTCACAAGCCGTTTATTATAATACACTTGATAGGTCTAAAAACTTTCCAGGAGAATGTATTATGTCCGGCCATTCGAAGTGGTCAAGTATTAAACACAAAAAAGCAGCGGTTGACGCAAAACGCGGAAAGATTTTTACAAGAATTACAAAAGAAATAACTGTGGCTGTCCGTATCGGCGGCAGTGATCCTGCCGCTAATCCACGGTTACGAACTGCTGTTCAGTCCGCAAAATCAGTTAACATGCCCCAGCAAAACATTCAGCGAGCTATTAAAAATGGCACCGGAGAACTTCCCGGTTTGCATTATGAGGAGCATACTTACGAGGGTTATGGAGCCGCAGGCGTCGCGATTATGGCTGATGTGCTCACAGACAATAAAACCCGGACAGTGGCTGAACTCAGGAAGATTTTTTCCAAAAACGGCGGAAATATGGCGGAATCGGGCTGCGTAAACTGGATGTTTCATAAAAAAGGATTGATATTTGTAGATTCTGATAAAGCGGATGAGGAACAACTCATGTCAATTGTCATTGACGCCGGTGCCGAAGATATTAAAGCCGAAGAAAATATTTTTGAAATTGTAACCGAGGTAGAAGATTTTGAAAACGTTAAAAATACTCTGAAAAAAAGCAATATCGAATTCAGCATGGCTGAGATCACCATGATCCCGGAGACCACTCTTAAAGTAGAAGGGAAACAGGCCCATCAGATACTGAAGCTAATGGAAGAACTGGATGACCATGATGACATTCAGAAATCATACGCTAATTTTGACATCTCTGAAAAAGACTTTGCTGAAAACGGATAGCACAGGGGGCAGGTGCCGGAGGTCGGTTATAAACTAAAAAAACTGTTGAAATGCTTTAGTTTTTCTTGGTCTCTGCACCCTGAACCCTGAACCCTTAACCCTGAACCCTGAACCCTGAACCCTGCACTCTGAACCCTACACGCTGTAAACTCTAAATCTGTGTGTACTCGTAGTCGATCCTGGTCGCACCATAGTCTGATCTGGTAATGTAGAAAACAGCGGAAGAGACTTAAATACTCTGAAATGGGGAGCTATCCGCACAAAACGTAATCAATCCTTTCCTGAAAAATTAAAAAAAATCTACGACGACTTGAGTGAAGTTATTAAAGATTACGAACCTACCGTAGCATCTATTGAGAATATTTTCTTTGCGAAAAACGCGAAAAGTGCTTTAAAATTGGGGCAGGTAAGGGGAGCTGCTATTCTTGCGGCAGCAAATCCCGGGTTGGAAATCGCTGAATATACACCCCTGGAAATTAAACAATCTGTTACTGGCTATGGAAGGGCAGATAAAAACCAGGTACAGAGCATGGTAACCAAGCTGCTTTGTTTAAAAGAAACCCCAAAGCCTTTTGATGCTTCAGACGCCCTGGCAGTTGCTATATGCCATTTGCATTCCGCTGTTTTTAAAAAAAAGTGTAGTAATAATTAATTAAGCTTTTTAAGAAAACAACAAACCTATGATTGCCAGAATTCAAGGAAAGTTAATCTATAAATCTACTCATCATCTGATAGTGGATGTGAACGGAGTTGGTTACCAGATTTATGTGCCGTTATCCACATATTATGCCTTACCGGAAACAGGAGAGACTCTTCAGCTTCGAATAGTAACCATTGTTAGAGAAGATGCTTTTAATCTCTTTGGTTTTTTTACTCAAAAAGAACAGGAGATGTTTGAGTATCTCATAAGTGTTTCAAAAATCGGTCCGAAAGTGGGACTCAACACTTTGTCGGGAATGTCGGCGGATGAACTTAAAGAAGCAATCTTGCAAGGCGATATTGAAAAAATAAACTCCATCCCCGGTATCGGAAAAAAAACAGCGGAAAGAATTGTTCTTGAACTGAAAGAAAAGGTTGGTAAGATAGTTCTGGACACGTCGTCAGTGGATTCCGCGATCCCGTCTGCTAAAGCAGAATTAAAAGACGCGCTTTCTGCCTTGATAAACCTGGGATATAAAAGATCGTCCGCGGAATCAGCGCTAAAAAAAGTTACTGCAGATTTGAAGAACAACGAGAACGAGGATAGTATTACTGTGGAATCCCTTATCAAAGGCGCGTTAAAAATCTTGTCCGGAACAGTGTAAATTGTCAATTAAACAATTATTTGACAGGATGAACAGGATGGACTGGATTTTTAATTTGGAGTAAAAAGGCAAGTTCGTCGCCTTGTCATTCTGAGCCATTCACTTTGTCATTCTGAATGAGCGAAGCGATT
>CBDUII010000118.1:0-7359 GCA_965367285.1 uncultured bacterium | reverse complement strand
TCTCAACTAAAGGAAAAGAAATTACAGATAACAATATCAATGCAGTAATTAAGGGCTATGAAAAAGGCAAGGAGTTGAAATTAGGAATACAAGTAGAAAAGGATGAGGAAATAAAAAATCAGGTTTTATTAAGCGGAACTGAATCTATTGGTATAGGTGCATTAGCCGGGGGGTGTAATTTTATTTCTGCATACCCAATGTCACCGTCAACCGGTGTAATACAATTTTTAGCCAGGCATTCTGAAGAGTTTGGGGTAGTTGTTGAACAGGCAGAAGATGAAATTTCTGCGATTAATATGATTCAGGGCGCCTGGTATGCAGGGGCACGGGCAATGACTACAACATCGGGAGGTGGATTTGCTCTTATGGAAGAAGGCATAAGTAATGCAGGTATGGCTGAAGTACCAATAGTAATTCATCTTGCCCAACGTCCAGGACCTTCCACAGGTCTTCCTACAAAAACCGAGCAAGGCGATTTGAACCTGGCTTTATATGCAGGTCATGGTGAATTCCCGAGAATAATTTTTGCTCCCGGTAATTTTACGGATGGAATTTACTTAACACAAAAAGCATTTAATCTGGCTGATAAATTTCAGGTTCCTGTAATAATTTTAACTGATCAATTTTATATTGATTCATTTCAAAGCATCAAATCAATTGACTTTACAGGCTTTAAGGTGGAAAATTATGCTACCAGAACAGATAAAGATTATAAAAGGTACAAAAATACTGAAGATGGAATATCCCCCAGAGGAATTCCAATGCAAGGAGATGGATTTGTAAGGTTTGATAGCCACGAACATGATGAAAGCGGATTTATTACTGAAGATCCTGATATAAGAACAAAAATAGTGGACAAAAGACTTAAAAAACTGGAGTCTTATTCAAAGGAATCAATAGATGCTGAAATTATCGGCTCAAAAAACTACAAAACATTAATTGTAGGCTGGGGTTCAACTTATGGAGTAATTAAAGAAGCAATCGGAAAACTCAATGATGATGATCTCGCTTTTGCATATTTCAAACAAGTTTACCCTTTACCAAATAATACGGAAGAAATCCTGTCAAAAGCAAAAAAACTAATTATTATTGAAAATAATGCTACTTCTCAATTCGGACAACTTATTAAAAGATATACAGGGCTGGAATTCACAAATCATATTTTGAAATATAACGGAATGCCTTTTTCATTAGAAGAAATTATTGAAAAATTAAATGGAATAAGATAATGCAAACTAATTTTGATTTTGACCAAATACCTGAAACAGCATGGTGTCCCGGCTGTGGGAATTTTGCAATTCTAAAAATTTTAAAGGAAGCTTTGAATGAATTAAATATTGATCCTCAAAAGCTGGTTATATCTTCAGGAATTGGACAGGCAGCTAAAACATCTCAATATATAAACTCTCATTGTTTCAACGGGTTACATGGCAGAACACTTCCCGTTGCAACGGGAATAAAAGCTTCAAATCCCGATCTTATCGTTGTGGCTGAAGGTGGGGATGGCGATATGTATGGTGAAGGTGGCAACCATTTTATACATGCAATAAGAAGAAATATTGATATAGTAAACATTGTACATAATAACATGGTTTATGGATTAACATTAGGGCAGGCTTCACCGACAAGCAGAAGGGAATTTAAAACTCCCCTGCAATTGGAAGGAGTTTCTTCAGAACCGTTTAACCCAATTGCTGTTGCTATTTCTTTAGGAGCTTCTTTTGTGGCAAGAGCATTTTCGGGAGATATGAATCAAATGAAAGAAATATTGAAAGAAGCTGTCAAGCATAAGGGTTATGCTCTTGTAGATATTTTTCATCCATGTGTTTCGTTTAATAAAATTAATAATTTCAAATGGTTTAAAAACAACACATATTATCTCAATGAAAACTATGATAATACTGATAAAATGGAAGCATTAAAAAAAGCATTTGAAACTGATAAATTTCCATTGGGCGTCATCTATACAAATGGGAAAAACAAAACTTTTGAAGAAAATTTAACAGCATTTAAAAACGATAAAAGACCGCTATATAAAAGAGAAGTTGATCTGGGAAGGATAGAAAAACTATTATTATCTGACTAAAATTGTTTGAAAATATAAATAATGTGATTTTATAATTTTGAATGGAAAGCTACGATTTAATAGTAATTGGCAGTGGACCTGCTGGTTATGCCGCAGCAATGAAGGCTTTAGACTACAAAATGAAAGTTTGTTTAGTTGAAGCTGAAAATCTTGGCGGTATGGGAATAATGAACGGATCCTTAACCTCCAAAACAATGTGGGAACTCTCGCAGGATTATGCCATTGCAGCATCAATTGACAGAGGATACAGAGCTTCAGGGCTTTTGGTTGATTATGCCGCAGTAAGAAAAACAGTTATCAAAGCTGCAAAAACCAAGCAATACCAGTTACTCTCGCAGATTGAAACTTTTTCAGTAAATAAATCAAAGACAGGCAATATTGTATTAAAACGGGGTTATGCACGATTTATTGATAATAGCACTATTGAAATAGAAAGTAAAGTTCATAAAGAGTTGATTATAGGGAGCAATTTTGTTATTGCAACCGGAACGCGCCCACGTGCTTACCGTGGAATAGATGTCGATCAGAAAAAAATCTTGAATTCTGATGGGATTTTGAGCCTGAAATCATTTCCCGAGAGAATGGTTATTATTGGTTCAGGAATTATAGGTTGTGAGTTTGCTGCAATTTTCTCAAATTTCAAACAAACGGAAGTTCATCTGCTCGATCGCGAAAACAGGGTAATTCCTTCGGAAGATGACGATATTAGCGACTATGTTGGAAAGAATCTTGAAGATAATGGTGTAATTATACATTATACTGCTAATCTGCGTACAATAAAAAAGTACCCCACCCATTTGGAAGTTATACTGGATTATTCTGACGGACATAGCCGCGTAATCGAGGTTGACGTTGCACTTATTTCAATTGGAAGAGTTGCAAATTACGAAAAACTAAACATTGAAAACATTGGAATCACTCCGTTAAAAAGCGGATATATACCTGTCGATGAATCTTGCAGGGTGAGAAATAATAAAAATATAAGTAATATCTATGCAGCAGGAGATATAACAGGACAGGCTCAACTTTACAGTCTGAGCGAACATCAGGGGCGTTATGTGGTTGACTGCATAGTTAAAAACAAAATTTACACTACCGATTTTTCAACAATTCCTACTTTGATGTTTTTCAAACCAATAGTTGCTGCTGTTGGTATGAACGAAAAAATGTTACAGGAGAAAAAAATAGCTTATAAGGTTGTTTATTATTCAAACGAATTGGTAAACAGAGCAATTGCGATGCGAAATACAAAAGGCTTTGTAAAACTTATTATTAGCAATGATAATGAAAGAAAAATATTAGGGATGCGGGCATCCGGGCCACAAGCCTCGGCTTATATCATTTCCATTGCTCATCTAATCAATCAGGGCAACCGGTTAGATGAAGTAATAAAAACAATTCATCCCCATCCGAGTCTTACTGAAGGAATACAGGAATGTTTCAGGGTTTTAAATTCCGATTCGGTTTTTAAACCAAAAGCATTCCCCGAATTTATTAAATTGAAAACATGGACACCAGAGGTTACTGATTAGTTGTTGGTATCAGGTGTTCTTGTATTACTTAACTAAAAATCCACAAAATCATGAATGAATTTAAGTCTGTTGACGATGCCTTGGATTTTGCTATTCAATCGGAACAAGAAGCTGTTGACTTTTATACAAATCTGGCTGATGGGGCGAATAATCAAGCAATGCGCGAAGTTTTCATTCAATTTGCCAAAGAAGAAAAGGGACATAAAAAACGTCTTATTAATATCAAAAAGAAAAGGACGTTTGAGTTTTCTGATGAAAAGATATTTGATTTGAAAATTGGTGATTATCTTATTGATATAGAAGCTACCAGCGACATGTCATATCAGGATGCTTTAATTCTGGCAATGAAAAAAGAAAAATCGGCATTTAAACTGTACTCCGATTTGGCTGGTATTGCCCCAAACAATGATTTAAAAAACATTTTTCTGGCGTTGGCTCAGGAGGAAGCAAAACATAAATTACGTTTTGAAATAGAATATGATGATAATATTCTAAAAGAAAACTAGTGTCGTATCAACGATTAAATATCGGTTGATTTCGATTAAACACGACTAATTAAAATAAAATGATAATTGATTGGTTAGAAAAATTCACTCCGGTAACCCAGGCATTAATAGCCACATTATTTACGTGGTTACTAACCGCGATGGGGGCAAGTTTGGTCTTTTTCTTTAAAACAATCAACAGAAAAATATTTGATGGCATGCTTGGATTTGCTGCAGGAATAATGATAGCAGCAAGCTTTTGGTCACTCCTTTCACCCGCAATGGAAATTTCCGAAAGCCTGGGGAAAACACCCTGGATCCCTGCTGTATCAGGGTTTCTTTGCGGAGGTTTTGCTTTATTGATCATAGACAAGATTCTGCCACATCTTCATTTAGGTAGTAAAAAATCTGAGGCAGAAGGTATAAAAACCAACTGGCAGCGTAGTATTTTACTTGTTTTAGCAATTACACTGCATAACATTCCTGAAGGACTGGCAATTGGTATTGCTTTTGGAGCGCTGGCATCAGAGTTTTCTTCAATAACACTTACAGGAGCTGTTGTATTAGCTGTCGGAATTGGTATTCAGAACTTTCCTGAAGGTGCCGCTGTTTCTGTGCCGCTGAGAAGAGAAGGATTATCAAGGTTTAAAAGTTTTTGGTACGGGCAATTGTCAGGCATTGTCGAACCAATTGCCGGGGTTATTGGTGCAATTACGGTTATATCAATGACAAATTTCCTGCCCTTTGCTTTATCTTTTGCAGCAGGGGCAATGATATTTGTTGTAATTGAAGAACTTATACCTGAATCGCAATTAAACAAAAACAATGATATTGCAACTGCCGGAGCTTTGATAGGCTTTTCATTAATGATGGCATTAGATGTTGCTTTAGATTAAGAACAAAATTAAAACAATATGAATTTAATCAAACGGATAATTAATTTTTATATAGATGGGTTTAGAAACCTTGATAAAGTTGGCATAAAGCTATGGATAATTATTGGCATCAAGCTTTTTATCATGTTTGCAATCCTGAAACTGTTCTTCTTTCCTGATTTTCTGAATTCCAGATTCGATACAGATGAAGAAAAGAGTGAATATGTAATTCAATCGCTTATAGGAGATTAAGGTTATGGAAGCATTTGACATGTCTCTCGTAAATTGGTCAAGAGCACAGTTTGCCCTTACAGCGATGTACCATTGGATTTTTGTTCCACTTACTCTCGGTTTATCTTTTATTGTAGGCACTCTAAGTACTTTAGGCACTCTAAGTACTTTAGGCACTTCTTCATTTAGACACTGAATAGTTACAATAATACATATTTAACAAAGGAGACAATAAATTATGAATGCCAGTATAAGAGCCAGTGTAAAACTGCTTAAAGAAAAAGATATAAGACCATCGGTTCAACGAATCAGAGTTCTGGAATATTTGCAAAACAGTAAAAATCATCCAACAGTTGATAATATATATAACTATCTGGTAAATGAAATTCCCACATTATCCAAAACTACAGTTTATAATATATTAAAACTGTTCTCTGAAAAAAATGTTACAAGTACTGTCAGAATTGGAACTAATGAAGCCAGATATGATGCAGACACATCCGTTCATGGCCATTTTAAATGCGAAAAATGTGGTAATATTTATGATTTTAATGTAAATATAGAAGAATTAAAGCTTACCGGGTTAGATAAATTTAAGATTAATGAACACCATATCTATCTGAAAGGTATTTGTAAAAATTGTAAAATAGAGGAAGAATAGTTTGGAAGGCAGAAGAGTCTAAAGGTCGAAGGGTCAAAGAGTTAAAAAGTAAAAGAGTCGAAGAGGTGAAAGAGAGAAAAGGTGAGCAGAAGAAGAAGAGAATAATGAACAAGCAGTATAACCCCCTACACTATTTGAATATTCCTGAGAGCAATTCGTACCGCTTGATTGTGAAATTTAATTTTGAGAAACAATGGGCATTTATTCGATTCATTGGAACAGCTGGATTATTAATTAAAGATTATCAATTGACACGATGAAAAAAAGTACGGTTGGCAATCGAGCAGGCTGCCCCGCCGGTAAACACTGACAGGGAGAACCTCCTTTTTAATTTATACTTATTTTACAAACCGATCAGGAAAATAAAATTTATCCATAGTAGACACATAACGTTCTGGTTCAGCGGCGGCGGTACGCCGTCCGCTGGAACCAGTTGTTAGCTGACCGTTTTTTGCTGCCCTGTCAGAAGCCCTCGAAGACGTTTATGCTACGATCAGGCGAGGTCGAAACGGTCAAGGTTCATTACTTTGTTCCACACCGCTACAAAGTCGTGCAGAAACTTCTCCTGGGAGTCCTCACATCCGTAGACTTCCGCCAAGGCCCGGAGTTGGGAGTTCGAACCGAAGATTAGGTCGACACGGGTGCCGGTCCACTTGAGTTCGCCCGTAGCGCGATCACGACCCTCGAACACGTCATCGTCTTCTGGGGTTGTCTTCCACGTCGTGTTCATGTCGAGCAGATTCACGAAGAAGTCATTGGTGAGCGTCTCTGGTCGCTTGGTGAAGACTCCGTGCTGGGACTGTCCGAAGTTGGCATTCAAGACTCGCATACCCCCAACGAGAACCGTCATCTCAGGAGCGGTCAGCGTCAGCAGTTGCGCACGATCAACCAGTAGATCCTCTGCCGCTACAACATATTTAGCTTTGAGGTAGTTACGGAACCCGTCTGCAGCCGGTTCGAGTACGGCGAATGACTCAATATCGGTTTGCTCCTGCGATGCATCCATACGCCCCGGCGTGAAGGGAACGGTCACGTCGTGACCGGCATTCTTCGCAGCTTGCTCTACACCTACGCATCCACCCAGGACAATCAAGTCGGAGAACGAAACCATCTTCCCTCCTGGCTGAGCGCTGTTAAACTCTTTTTGGATTCCCTCAAGGGTCAGCAGCACCGTCTTTAGTTGAGTCGGCTGGTTGACCTCCCAATCCTTCTGCGGTGCGAGTCGGATGCGCGCACCGTTGGCCCCACCGCGCTTGTCCGAGCCGCGGAAGGTGGACGCCGATGCCCACGCGGTTGAGACCAGTTCGGAGATCGACAGACCCGATGCGAGGATATTGCCCTTGAGGTCGACGATGGCCTGTTCGTCAATCAGATACTTATCTACTTCGGGGATGGGGTCTGGCACCACCAGCTCCGCCCCGGTGCCCTCCGCGCCAAGATACCGCCGCCCCCGGCCCTATGCCCGCGACGTGAGCGTTCAGCCCTCCCG
>CBDUII010000117.1:0-7368 GCA_965367285.1 uncultured bacterium | reverse complement strand
TATGGCGTGTTTCTGCTCACAAGCCGGGACTGCTTTAGGTTGTTAAATAATATCATTGTTTTTCCACTCAGCTCGTCAGCGCGTTAACATGTCGGAATTCCTGCTACAACCTGCCGCGTTTCCGCGCCAATATCTACTTTCAGCTTTATCAGTGTTTTTGATTTTTCTAACTTCTCAGCTTTTTTGATCTCCCCTACCCTGTGATCCATCCTTGCAAACTCATCAATGCTGATCAAGTTTGATTCGGCTGAAGAACCGGATTCTTCTTTTTTATTTTCTTGAGTTTCTGTCTTACTTTCTTCCATGTTTTCTCCTTTTAATTTTTTCAGTAGCTCCTCTTTCCTGTCATCATCGATCCTCGGAAAGAGTTGTTCTCCGCTGTTTATAGATGAACCTGCTTTCACACCGCCCCATTTTTTTACTGAATCCATTCCCTGCGACAAAGAATCTTTTGTCATGCCGATCTGCCTGTGAATTTCATCTGCCTTATCCGGCATAAATGGATAAAGAAGAACGGCTGTAATCCGTAACGCTTCGAGGGCGTTATACATAACAGTAGATAACCTTCCTCTCGTTTCCTCAGACTTAGCCAGGTTCCATGGCGCGGAGGAATCGATATATTTATTTGTCGCGTCAATTAACTCCCAGATGGAAATTAATATTTTGCTGAATTCAAGTCGCCTCAACAGTTTTTCAACTTCTTTAACTGTTTGAGCTGCTTTATTGATGAGGTCTTTCTCCAAGGCATCATCACCGACTGGCTCAGGAATAATCCCATTAAAATATTTCTGAACCATATTTAGGGTACGGTTCAACAGGTTTCCGAGATTATTCGCCAGGTCAGTATTAATGCGCCCTATCATTGCTTCATGGGAAAAATCACCATCCAAACCAAAAGGGACTTCTCTCATTAAAAAATAACGTACGGCGTCCGCTCCATATTCATCGATTAACCTGTTTGGCTCTACAACGTTGAGTAATGATTTGGACATTTTCTGTCCGTTGACTGTCCACCATCCATGCGCGAAAATATTTTCAGGGCATGGAATTTCCATAGCTTTTAACATAGTTAACCAGTAAACCGAATGGGTTGTCAGAATATCTTTCCCCACAAGATGAAAATCAGCAGGCCACCATTTATTAAAACTTTTTTCATCCTTATGATAACCAACAGCCGTTATATAATTAATAAGGGCGTCAAACCAGACATAAGTCACATAGTTTTCATCAAAAGGAAGGGGAATTCCCCATTTCAAACGTTCTTTAGGACGGGAAATGCACAGGTCTCCAAGCTCTTTGTTTAGAAAACCGAGCACTTCGTTTTTGCGATTAGAGGGTAAAATTACAATTTCATTGGATTTGATATATTCATTCAGCCAGTTCTGGTATTTGCCCATCTTAAAGAAATAATTGTACTCTTTAATGCGATCCACTTTTCTGCCGCATTCTGGGCAACTACCGTTTACCAGATCCTTCTCTGTCCAGAATCTCTCATCAGGGAGGCAATACCATCCTTCATAAGAATCTTTATAAATCTCTCCCTTATCGAACAAGACCTGAAGAACTTGCCTTACAATTTCTTTATGGCGCTCTTCAGTAGTACGAATAAAGTCATTATTGGAAATATTCAGGCGCTCCCATAGCTCTTTAAAACGGAGATGGAGTTCATCGCAGTGCTCCTGCGGGGCTACATTCCTGCTTTTGGCTGCCTGTTCTACCTTTTGACCATGCTCATCCGTACCTGTTAGAAAAAAGACGTCATATCCCTGTAAACGTTTAAAACGGGCAATGATGTCAGCCGCTACAGTAGTATAAGCATGACCGAGATGAGGTAAATCATTTACATAGTAGATAGGTGTTGTTACGTAGAAATTTTTTTTAGGCATATTTTAAGTTGATTTATAAGTACGAGGTACACAGCGCAGCAAAGCCGCAACCAAAGAATAGAACGCAGATTGCGCGGATTAAAAATTTTTTTTAATCCGTGAGAATCCGCGTTATCAGTGTCATCCGTGTTCTATTTTTTTTGTTATGACCGAAGACCGCGCTAAGATCTCTGCGGTTAATTATTTTTATTGCTTAAGTCTTTTCCATTATTATTTTCCTGCTGGTTTTCATGTTTTACGTTTTTAACATTTTTTATAATCGTCTTGATTGCATTAATCGGGAAGTAGGCTTTTTTTCCTTCATCCATTTCCACAAACACTTTTTGCTGAATAATATCGCTGCCAACCACCTTTCCTTCTCCTTCAGGTGTTTCAACCATGATTCCATTTTTGGGGAGATTTTTTCTTAACTCTTTATAAGTATCGTTCTCATAAATAAGACAGCAAAGGAGACGTCCGCAAACACCTGTTATTTTCATCGGGTTGAGCGCAAGGTTCTGGTTTTTTGCCATTTTAATAGATACCGGTTCAAAGTCCCGTAAAAAACCTGAACAGCAAAGTTTCTGTCCGCATGGTCCGCATCCCCCTATAAGTTTAGCTTCATCCCTGGCTCCAATTTGTCTCATCTCAATTTTCATTTTGAATTTCTGCGCCAGGTCTTTAATAAGCGCTCTAAAATCCACCCGCCCTTCAGCAGAAAAATAAAATTTAGATTTGGTAGCATCAAGGTTTATATTTACTTGAAATAGCTTCATGGGGATTTTTCGTTCTTTAATTTTTCGCAAACAAAACTGGTATGCCTCTTTCGTACGCAGGTCATTCAGCCCGTTTTTTCTTAAATCTTCTTTTGTGGCCTTTCGTAATACTTTCTTATATTGCCTTCCCTTCTTTTTACAACAGATAATCCTTTCACTCATTACAGCCATTCCGATATCTTCTCCCCAGTTGGTTTCCACAATACACATATCTCCCACCCGGAGTTTTATGGAATTTGGATCATAATCAAAGGTTTTTGAATTGTTTTTCAAACTAATTCCAATTGAATGCTTTGGCTTTTCATTTTTAGTGTTTTCCATTAATCTCCTTTAAAACAATTAGCCACTAAGTCACCAAGACACAAAGAAAAGACTTAAATTCTTAGACGGGATTGACAGGATTTACTGGATTTTTAGCCTTGCATAAGGCGCTGTAAAAGGCAAAAACCAAACAGTGCCTAATAAAATCCAGTCCATTCTGTTAATCCTGTCTAAAAAGGTTTTTGCTTTTTTTTTAGTGTCTTGGTAACTGGTTTATTGTAGTCAAGTGTTTTTGGTTGCGGTACTCCATTCATTTCTTAAAAACAGAGCACATTTTAATCATCAACGTGTCCAACAAAAGCTGAGCATTAATATTTCTTTTAAAATTGCGAATTGTTTCCTCAACGGAATAAAACAAAAAAATTAACTGGTTGATATCAGAAACTCTGATTAAAGAAATTAATTTATCTTTTACATCTGAATTCGCAATGAGTTTTTCATTTTTCGCGCCTTTCAAAACAGCCATATCTCGGACAATATTTAAAATAGATACCAGTATGGTTTCTAAATTTTCTTTATCACTGCTCCAGGCTTTATTTCTTTTGAATATCAAATCAATTTCATCAAAAGAGGCGCTCTGCCTTAAAGTCAGTATTTCATTTCTCTTTTTTATGATATCACTAATATCCATTTCTAAAGCCTTTCCCAGCCGCCCCTGTGAATGGGACGCCGTCAAACGCGCATTTTCCGGTGTTATTTGATTTTCTTTTATAAGAACATCTTTTATAGTTTCCACAGGTATAAGATTGAACTGAATTTTCTGGCACCGGGAAATAGTAGTGGGCAACAGTAAATTAAAATTGTGGGATACCAAAATAAAAACCGTTGCGCCAGGTGGTTCTTCTAAAGTTTTAAGAAAAGAATTTGCGGCCCCGAGAGTCATTTCCTCTGCTCCATTTATAAAAATAACTTTGAATTTACCTTCATAAGGACGATAGCTGATTTTTTTCTGCAGTTCTCTCATAACTTCAATCTTAATACTTCCATCTACAGGTTCAACTACTGAAAAATCCGGGAAATTTCCATTATCGAATTTCTTACAGTGAATACATTCTCCGCACGAATCATCACCTAAAGACAAACAATTCAAAGCCTTTGCAAAGCTCAAAGCGCTTAGCCGCTTTCCGATCCCCTCCGGCCCGTGGAACAAATAAGCATGTGAAACATCTCCGCTTCTAAGCGCGGATCGCAATATACTTACCGGCCTCTCCTGTCCAATGATTTCTGTAAATGACATGGGAATAGTTTAACACACAGAAATAATACAATAAAATCATTTTGGAGCTTGGGAACGAGGTAATAGGTTGGCCTGACAATATAACCGAGGAAATCACAACCACTTTTCTCTGAAATTACTTTCTTCTTTGGGTGGCATGGACAAGCGTCCTTTGCTTGTCCGTGTTTGATTAGCACGGACAAACAAAAAACCGTTTGTCCATGCCACCCTCTATTCTATACCGGTGTTGTTTACTGAATCGAGAAACTATCTTCTCACAATAAAGCGCAAAATCATAAGCTGTTTTATGAATGAGGAAGGGAAGGAGCTTCGGTGGCTTTACTTGTAGGGACGGCTCCCCGAACAGGCCACATGGTGCGTTCCGGGGAACGCACCCAACATTCTTTGTAAAAATAAAAGGGGATTTAGGGGTGTGGGGAATGCGTTCCCACGCAGAGCATGGGAACGAGTTAAAAGTGAAACTTAAAAATATTTTCGACAAGGGGCCAAATAATCACAATTTTACCACGATGGTAAAATTGGACGGATTCCGAAGGAAGGCCGCCCGAAGGGTTATTGGCCAAGGATGGCCAATAATCAAATAACTCAAATAACCAAATTATCAATGTCAGCGACGCACTGCCCGAACACCTTCGGTGGTGCAGTAGGCACGTCCGCTATCGCCAACGCCGCCTTAAAAGAAGTCAACGCGGCGGGGGGAACCCACTATCTCTGACGATCAGTATCTCCATGCACCACCAGAAGCAAATATAGGGTCACTATAAATGGTACTCCCAGAAAAATCTTTGTCATTCTTCGACTTCTCGTAAATTCCCTTTAACTCCCATACCGTTGGCAGGCGCCAGTCGCTGTACCCTCCAGTGTTTAATCTGCTCACATACCTCTTTGAAGCATTCCAATCCAGGCATTTCCCTAAGTCAGCATAACTGTCCTTTTTCGTCCACATCAGATCGGTTTGACTGTCTTTGATAATACCTTCCCCATTATCAATATAGCGCCTGTCTATTGATCGTCTTGCCTCTTTAAAACTACCGGGAGGCAAACTTCGCTGCCTGAATTCCACGGTCTGCTTATCCCGCGGATACGGACAGGGAGAAGAGAAAAAGAGGAACAAGAAAAAACGGAAGGTATAAAAAGTAAAAGCGTTTTTTGCTCATAAGTAACCTCGAATGGGGAGCAGTCTGCAAGACTGCTCCAGCAATTGAATTGGGGGATTTATTATTTGTATTTGACCACACAAAAACAGGGGAAGTCAATAGGAATTTTGGTATCCTCTGGTTCCCAAGCTCCAGATTGGGAACGAGTTAACTATTTATTTTTCATTGCTTTTTCTGCTTTGAGGATTTAAAGTAGTAAGTTCAAACTGATTTCAGAAAAAGGCGTTTTTCCACCGTCTGTCATGCTGGAATGACAGCTTTCTGAAATCAGTTTGAACTTACTTAAAATGCTTTTTTTCCTCTTGTCAAGCGTTTAATATGATAGAAAGATATTCGCGTCCGGAAATGTCAAAAATCTGGAGCCAGCAAAATAAGCTGGAAAAATGGCTTTTAGTAGAAGTCCTTGCCTGTGAAGCTTTGGGGAAATTAAGAGAAATCCCCGGATCAGCCGTTAATAATATTAAAAAAAAAGCAAAGTTTAATATAAATAGAATTAACCTGATCGAGAAAAAGACCAGGCACGACGTTATAGCTTTTTTAACAAATGTAGCGGAATATGTGGGAAAGGATTCTCGCTATATCCACCTCGGGTTGACCTCATCTGACATCCTTGATACTGGTCTTGCCATTCAATTAAAAGAAGCTTCCGATATTTTATTGAACGACTTAAACCAGTTAGCCAGAGTAATAAAAGCAAAGGCCCTTAAATACAAAAATACGGTTATGATTGGTCGTTCTCACGGCATCCATGCGGAACCCGTAACTTTCGGCCTTAAAATGGCGCTCTGGTATGAAGAGATAAAAAGAAACATCAGCAGGATGAAACGGGCCAAAGAGGTAGTGAGTTATGGCAAAATTTCCGGAGCAGTTGGAACTTACGCGAATATAGATCCTTCAGTTGAGAAATATGTCTGCAAAAAATCAGGTTTAACCCCGGCGCCTATTTCAAGCCAGATCATTCAGAGGGACAGGCACGCGGAATATTTATCGACCTTGGCTATTATCGCTGGGTCGCTTGAAAAATTCGCTTTAGAACTCAGGCACCTTCAAAGAACAGAGGTCGCAGAAGCAGAAGAGCAATTTACTGCGGGGCAAAAAGGGTCTTCCGCCATGCCGCATAAAAAAAACCCTGTTACCGCGGAGCAAATATGCGGTCTGACAAGAATCATCCGCTCTAACTCGCTGGCAGCTCATGAAAATATCGCTTTGTGGCATGAAAGAGATATAAGCCATTCATCGGTAGAGCGCATCATCATTCCGGATTCTACTGTTCTGTTAAATTATATGCTTAATAAAGTGTGTGTCCTTATTAAAAATCTTGTCGTTTATCCTGAAAATATGAAAAAGAATCTCGATAAAACTCAGGGACTGATTTATTCTCAAAGGATTCTTCTAGAGCTGGCGAAACGAGGTATTTCAAGAGAGATAGCGTATAATATTGTTCAAAAAAACGCTATGCGCGCAAAACAGAATGGTAAAAACTTTAAAGATTTGTTAACAGCAGATAAAGATATAAAGAAATATTTAACCGCGAAAGATATAAACAGTATCTTTAACGTAAAATATCATTTAAAACATGTGGATATGATTTTTAATAGAGTTTTTAAAAGAGATTAATTATGGAAAAAATACTTGTTGATGCGGTTTATTTCGAACGGAAGAAAATGGATATAGGGACTGGAGGGACAAGCCAAACCAAAGTCGAAGACATCCATTATCACATAGTGGAAAACGAAGAAAGTCAGTTAAACGTTGAGATGCTCAACGCGCAAGGAAAGCGGACAGGCATGGTGGTTGATACTATTAATAAAGAAACATTTTTAGGTAGATTTTTTTCCTGTTTTGAGCATGAATGCCACTTTTTCCCCAAGGTGTCGGAGGACGAAGGGAAAGAAAAAGCAAAAAAACATGCTGAAAATGGCGACCGCCTTAAAGAGCAAAATGAAATAAAGCAGGCTGACACGGAATATGGAAATGATTTGAAACTTGATGAAAAGTCCGACAGGTCTAAT
>CBDUII010000116.1:0-7384 GCA_965367285.1 uncultured bacterium | reverse complement strand
AATCCCACACAGTGGGTTTAATTCCCCGACGTTCTACGTCGAAAAAATTGATAAAATTGTTTTAGATACCCCGATGCTCTGCGTCGGGGAGTATGTCATTAATAATATGAAAAATCTAAAATGCTTTACGTTTAATCTTTTAGAGTGTTCGCTTACGCACTACCTTCAAATATATTTCGATCAATCTTTATTTTTCGGAAAAACCTTTAGCTCCTCCTTTTGGATTGGAAATCCACTTTAAAAAAGCATCAGTACATTCTGGACAGAGCTGAGTGCCACGTATATCCGCTATGATCTGCAAAGTTTTCTGTTGAGACATACCCTTCCTATACGGACGATCGCTGATAAGTGCATGATAAGTATCGGCAACAGCAGCCATACGTGACCATAGAGGTATCTGCTCTCCCTTTAGACCTTTTGGATAGCCCTTGCCGTTGAATTGCTCGTGATGAAGTAGAATAACAGGAATAATGTGTTCAAGTGTGGGGATCGGACCTAAAATTTCTGCTCCGGTAACAGGGTGTTTTTTGATAAGAGCAAATTCTTTGTCAGTAAGCTGTCCCTGCTTACGCAGGATATTGTCAGGTACGCCTATCTTACCCAAATCATGCAATCTTGCGCCAATGCCAAGGGCTTCAATGTCGTCAGAACTCATATTCATTTCAACAGCCATCCCTGTCACGATAGAAAACACAGCCTCGGAATGTCCCCTGGTATATTTATCTCGCGCTTCCAGTGCCTCAATAAGGCTGGTAATGCTCGCCAACATCATTTTACGCTCAGTTTCAAGGCGTTCCCTGTCTTTTAGCAGGAGAAGGAATTGATCGGATAGCAGTTTCTCTATCGTAGCAACAAGCTGTTCGAGGTTAAAAGGCTTGACCAGATAGGCACTGGCACCGCGATCGAGCATGCGTCGAACCATGGCACGGTCTTTAGTTGCGCTCATGATTATGAAAGGAATAGAAGCCATGTTTGGCTTGACGTGAACAGCTTTAAAAAAATCTACGCCATTCATTTCCGGCATGTCTAAGTCGCTGAGAATGAGATCAGGGCGGTGAGTATCAATACATTCCAGAGCCTTCTTGCCGTTTTCTGCCGTAGATATCTTAAAGCCAGCTTCTCCAAGAGCCTTTTCCACGAGCTTGCGAATGGTACTTGAATCATCTACAACCAATATATGCTGCTCTCGTTGGAAGACAGCCTTTTTAAGAACCCTTTCAACGGTTTCAATAAGCAGGTTCGGAGCATCCGACTTGCTGATATATGCCGCTGCACCGGCTTCAAAGCCCTTATCAATGTATTGGTCGTTGTCCATTGAGCTCAAGATAATCACGGGAATGCCCCTGGATTCTGGACTTTTCTTGAGCTTTTCGCACAGTTCAAATCCGTTAAGTCGAGGCATATCAATATCGGATATGATCAAATCGAACTTATTGGAACGAGCTATTTCAAGACCCTGCTGACCATCTTCCGCCTGCGTCACTTGAGCGCCAACCTTCTTAAGTTCTCTCGTCAGTGCTTTGCGCATAAATGAGCTGTCATCAATAATAAGTATTTCCGGAGATTTCATTAAAACCTTTCCTCAAGCCAGAAAGTATATCGTAATGCTGCCGCTTTTTCACTATATACTACTAATTTGCAATACGTTGTTTTTTTGACAAAGTTTTGTTTGCTATTCAGAGCGGTAGCTCTATTGGGTTGCGGCCACTGGTCGCGCTGTGGTCTTAATTATTGATTCCCGCGTTATATCCACAAGAGTTGTTAACTCATCTTCAGTAATACTTAACGGAGGCATCAGGACAATGACATTTCCCAACGGACGAATAATCACCCCTCTTTTTCTTGCTTCCAAAGTAACTTTTGTTCCCATTTTCTCTTGCAAAGGATAAGGTTTTCCGGTTTTATTATCTTTAACCAACTCGATCCCAACCATAAATCCAGCCTGACGGATTTCCCCTACAGGAGAGAGCCTGGTTATTAAATGCAATTTTTCTTTGAGTAATTTAATTTTATTTTGAAGTTGAATCAGTGTTTTCTCTTTTTTAAATAGATCAATACTGGCAATAGCAGCAGCACATGCGACTGGGTTTCCGGTATACGTGTGGCCATGAAAAAAAGTTTTAAGTTCACTATAATCCCCGCAAAAAGCATTAAAGATTTCTTCCGTGGTCAGTGTCGCGGCTAATGGAAGATAACCGCCGGTGATTCCTTTGGCGAGACAAATAATATCCGGGGCAATCCTCTCATGATCACAGGCAAACATCTTTCCTGTTCGGCCAAAACCTGTGGCGACTTCATCGGCGATCATTAGAATATTGAATTTAGCGCATATTTCTCTCACACGTTTTAAATAACCCGGAGGGGATTTAAGCATACCAGCCGCTCCCTGCATAATCGGTTCTATAATAAACGCCGCGATATTTTTATGCTCTTTACGGACAATATCTTCCAATTCATCGACACAGGCCAGTTTGCAGGAAGGATATTCTTTTTTAAGATGACATCTATAGCAGTAAGGGGAGGGGGCCTTGATTGAGTTAATAATGATTGGTTTATAAATTTGGTGGAATAAGTCTATTCCTCCGACTCCCACGGAACCTAATGTATCGCCATGATAAGCATTAATTAGAGAAATAAATTTTGTTTTCCCGGTAAATTGGGAAGATTTCTGCCGCCAATACTGGCAGGCGATTTTTAAGCCAATCTCTACCTCAGTAGAGCCGTTGTCTGAATAAAAAACCTTGTTCAATCCTTCAGGTGTTATTTTTACTAACCTTTCCGCTAATTCAATGGACGGGATATTTGTCAAACCGAGGAGAGTAGAATGGGCTATTTTATTGGTTTGATTTATTATGGCCTCATTTATCTCTTTCTTTTGATGTCCATGAATAGTAGTCCAGAGAGAAGAAACACCGTCGATATATTTTTTACCATGAGTATCGATTAAATAATTTCCTTCTCCTTTTTCTATTATAACGGGAGTCTCTTTTATCCAATCCTGCATTTGCGTAAAAGGATGCCAGATATATCTTTTATCTAATTTTTCCAACAACTCGCTATATTGTTGAGAAGTTTTTTTTGTATGAACCACCCCATTTTCCCTCCTTGCGAAGGAGGGGATTAAGGGGAGGTTGTTCTCGTTCCCACGCAGTAGCGTGGGAACGAGACACATCAATTTTTTCATATCAATTTTTTCTTCGATTGTTCTGACAAGGTTTTCTAAACTGAGATCGGACAGAAAAGGTATTTCACCCAAAATGGAAATACCGGACAGTTCCTTTATGATTTTCGGATTTGTTTTTTCAGCTATACCGTAATCGCAGTTATTATAATTATTGAATATGATCCCTATTACTTTAAAACCATAAGATTTTGCCGCATTTATGGTAAGGAGCGTGTGGTTTATTGTCCCTAATCCCGGCCTGGCCACTATAACGACAGGAATGTCAAAGTCCTTAATAAGATTGGTGTAGAGGTAATCATTTTTAATAGGAACCAGCAAACCACCTGCTCCTTCAACAACAATAAATTGATATTTGGATGTTAATTCAGAAAAGGCATGATGGACTTCATTCAAATCTATCCGAATATTTTCCAGGTTAGCAGCCACGTATGGGGCTACCGGGTTTTTAAAGCAGAAGGGAGTGATTAAGCTATCAGGATCTTTAACACCGGCGGCTTTTTTAAGAAACTCTCCGTCCTGAAGTTTCCAGCTTCCATTTAATTTAGAAATACCGGTTTCAAAGGGCTTCATTACGCCGATATCTATTCCGCGGTTTTTCAACGCGGCAACGATTCCACCGGCAACAATTGTTTTACCAATTCCGGTATCTGTTCCTGTAATAAAAATCCCTTTTGTCATTAAAACCTGTTGTTTTAAATATGCAATTCTCTTTTTAACTCAAAGACCAAATATTACCAGAATCTGATATAAAGTCCAAAAAATATACCAGCCAATTTAACGCTTTGTAAAAATTTATAAGGTTATATTTTTGAATTTGTTATACTATCGGTTTAGAGTAGCTCATGTTAATGGGTTGACCTTCAGGCGGTTTTTTCAAATGTAATGAGGATTATAGTAGATGCCTTTTCGAATTGAAATAAGCAAGAACCGTTTAGCCTGCAAAATCAGCTGGGAAAAAACTTCCGATGACAAAAACATACCCTCCAGACAAGATCTTGCGAATTTAATAGAGAGCAAGGCAATTAAAGATGTTGATCCCGCTGTCATAGATAAGGCATATGGCAAGTTTGTTAAAAAAGGAAAGTTGAAAGATTTCTTGTTAGCGGAAGGAGTTCCTCCTGCTCCTTCAAAAGATGGTAAGGTTGAATGGCTCTTTGATACGAAATCAGAGGAAATTCATGCCGGAAAAGTGGAAAAAACAGGCAGTATCAATTACAGGGAGAGGAGAAGCTTTGTTGGAGTAGATAAGGATCAGCTTATCGGCACCTGGACTCCGCCTGAACCGGGTGAACCCGGTGTGGATGTTTTCGGAGAGCTTGTCCAGCCGCTAAAACCTAAAGAAAATAATATCCTTGCCGGTACAAACGTAAGGCTCTCTGATGACGGCACTGAATCTTTTTCTACCATTAAGGGGCATGTTTTTGCTTCCGGGTGCAAGGTGGGTGTAGACAAGGTTTATAATGTGGAAGGAGACGTTGATTTCCATACGGGCAATATTCATTATCCCGGCAACGTACTGGTGAGCGGAAACGTTCGGGAAAGATTTGTGGTTGAAGCCGAAGGCGATGTGGTGATTGATGGCATCGTCGAGAATGCCGAGGTTCGCGCCACGGGAAATATTGTTGTAAAAAAAGGGATCATCAGAAACTCACGGGTCATATTGGGTGGCGATCTGCAGGCAGAGTTTATTCAGGATTCCTATGTGGAATGTGGTGGAAAAGTTTTAGTTAAAAAATCTATCGTAAAAGGCATTGTCAATGCCAACCGGGATGTTGAGGTGGTAAGCATGCATGGTGCAAATGGAATTGTTGGCGGTATGGTAAACGCTGGCTATGATATTTCTGCTTATTGGGTGGGAACAGAACTCGGGGTTCAGACAAAAGTGTGCGCTGGAAGGGATAGCAAACTTTTTATGCGCTATAGAAAGCTTGTTTCTTATGGATTGAAAGCCAAGGCGAATGTAAAGCGTTTTGAGCGGATTCTCGAATTAATGAAAACAAGATATGACAAGAAAATGTCGAATATGGAAATAAGAAAAATGAAAAAGGCAGAAAAAGCATTGGCCGAACAGCAACAAGAACTCAATTCCGTGATATCAGGACTGAATGAGGTCAAATTAGAAGCCGATAAATTTAAAGCCGCAAAAGGCCAGATATTTGGTAAAACCCATGAAGGAAGGGAAATCATGATTGAGGAAATAAATAAAAGCTTGAATAAGTCCGTAAAAAACAGTGTGTTCTTTTTTGACAATGAAAATAATGTAGTAGCCTATAAACCATTAAATTAAAAAAGGAGTGTCTATGCTGAAAGCGAAAGACATTATGAAGAAAAAGGTGGTCACCGTTTTACCAAAAGATTCCGTAAAAAAGGTCATAAAGGAGATTCTGGACAATAATGTAAACAGTGTGGCAGTGAAGGATCCTGCCGGTAATATTATTGGTTGGGTTACTGAGTACGACCTGATCCTCGCTATATCCACCGTGGGGTATGGGCTCGATGTCGAACAAATAATGAAAAAGGATTTTATAAGGGTAAAAAAAGAAGCAACTGTAGAGGAGATCGCCGACATTTTTATAACTAATCGAATTAAGGCACTGCCTGTTATCGATGAAAAAGGCAAACTGATTGGGATTCTCTCCCGCCGCGATATTTTGGAGCAACTTTATGCCAACGCGTGAAGTTTTTCCATCATCTTTTTAGGGCCTTCAAAACTCGGATTAATTTCCAACGCCTTTTTAAAACGTTGAACAGCTTCCTCCTTTTTATCCCCGTCCATATACGCCATCCCCATGTTGTAGTAAAGTGTGTCATTTTTTGGTTCAATCTTCAGTGCCTTTGCGTATTCCACAACCGCCTCCTGCCATTTCTTTTGATGCCTGAGAGCAATGCCTAACCGATTATACAGGTGAATATTTGCTCTTTGATCAAGAGCGGTGCGGAATAACTTCTCAGCTTCTTCCGGTTTTCCATTTTTCAGATAGACTTCAGCAACATCCTTTGCCATCTCAGGACTTTGCCTCATTGCCTTTTTAAATGCTTCCTTAGCTTTTTCAAAATCTCCTTCGGTTTCTAAAGCGAGATCTCCAATCTTTATATGTCTTTCAGAATTAAGAGGGCTGAGCTTAGCGGCTTCTTCCAGAGAATGTAATGCTTCCTTTTTTTTGCCTGTTTTAAGCAGAAATTCAGCGAATGTGTCATGAGCCCTTAAATAGTGACCATTTTTTTTAATAGCATCTGCATAAAATTTATGCGCTGTTTCATTTTGATTCATTTTTTCATAAGCATTACCCATCAGGATGCGGATACCCGCGCTATCCGGCTTGGTTTTTAATATACCCTCAAGGGTGGTAAGGGCTTTTTCATATTCTCCCTTTTTTATAAGTTCTTCTCCATCTTTTATCCATTGCAGGTATTCCGGGGGATTAATGATATTCATCATTTTTTCCCGCAAAGTATTCGCCACAAAGGGTTTGATAATATAGTTTTTTACTTCATATTCCACCGCCTGTACGATTTGCTCTTCATTTGTTTCCGCGGTGACCATTAACGCTGGGATATTTTTCAGTTTTTCATCTTCCCCCATCTCATTTAAAACCTTAATCCCTGGGAGACGCGGCATATTCCAGTCAAGCAAAACAAAGACAATATTTTGATTTTCATCCCGGAGCATTTTCAAGGCGGTATCTCCATCGTCAGCCTGAAGAACCTGGTCTTCATCGATACCAAGGTTCCGAAGGATATTTTTTATGGTCCTTCTCATATTTGCCATATCATCTACCACGAGAACACTTCCATCTCTAAAATAATCATGAAAAGAAATTTTTCTTCTTGTTTCATTCATTTTTGTCTCTTTTTATAAATGAGAACATTAAAGTAGTCTACATTTTCCACTTTACAATACTAAAAAACAGATTCCCGCTTTCGCGGGAATGACAGAGAGGAAGCACAATTGTCATTCTCGACTTGATCGGATAATTCAAGTCTTTGCAGGTATGCTTCACAGGGCGAATCTGCGAAGCAAAATCTAAATGAAACTACTTTATGATCACGTAGCATGCACATTTACTTTACGATCTTTCCATGACCCTTTGTTTAAAAATAATAAAGAGACGTCTTCTTCTGCAGATTCAAGATTTGCCAGGCCTGTACGATAAGCAGTTTTTATCTTCGGATTGGTATTCTTAAGTATTTGTATTAATT
>CBDUII010000115.1:0-7407 GCA_965367285.1 uncultured bacterium | reverse complement strand
AGAATAATATCGATAATATCTTCTACCACACCCGGAAGTGATGAAAATTCATGATAAATTTTATCAAACTTGACTGCTGTAACTGCGGCTCCCTGAATGGACGAAAGCAGAAATCGCCTTATCGAGTTGCCGATAGTTATTCCAAATCCCCTTTCAAACGGCTGAGCAATAAATTTTCCATACGTTTCATTTTTTTCTACACATTCCAATCTTTTAGGTCTACTAAAACCTTCCCACGGAGTATTATCCATTCTTTCCCCCAACAAAAAAGTAAAAAATATATTTTAAATCCTAAAACTTATAAAAATCTTAACAGTATTATTTGGAATATAGTTCCACGATTAATTGTTCCTGAATGGGAACTGTAATATCTTCTCGTTTTGGATAGTCAAGAACACTTGCTTTTAAAGAATCCTGGTCAAAACTGAGCCATGCCGGGATTTGAGATGTTTCCATTTTTTTTAGAGACTCATGAATTGGCATAATATCAACGCTTTTCAGTTTCAATTCCACCACATCGCCTTTTTTGACAAGCAATGATGGAATATTGACTTTTTTCTCATTCAGGCTAAAGTGATTATGCATTACCAACTGCCTGGCCAGCTTTCTTGAAGTTGTCAACCCTAACCTGTAAATCACATTATCCAGACGTCTTTCCAGGAGTTGTAAAAGATTTTCGCCGGTAATTCCCTTTTTCCTATCCGCTGTTTCAAAATAGGATCTGAACTGTTTTTCCAACACCCCGTAAATTCTTTTTACTTTTTGTTTCTCTCTCAATTGAATGCCATAAGTGGAAAATTTTTTGCGCCTTTGTCCGTGTTGGCCGGGCGGATAACTTCGCTTGTCTACAGCACATTTGTTTGTTAAACAGCGTTCTCCCTTGAGAAAGAGTTTCATGTTTTCTCTTCGACAAAGCCTGCACACGGAATCCTTATATCTGGCCAATCAATATCCTCCAAAAAAATTACTTTCAAATTTCATTATATTAAAATCTCCGCCTTTTGGGAGGCCTGCAACCATTATGAGGAATAGCTGTTACATCTTTTCTAATGCTGATTTTCATTCCAGCCGCCTTCAAATCCCGCTTGCCAGCTTCACTGCCTGAACCGGGACCTTCTACTTCAACACACAATTTTTTTAACCCCAGGTCCCTGGCTTTTCTTGCGGCGCTTTCTGCCGCTCTCTGGGCGGCAAAAGGAGTACTTTTTCTTGCTCCCTTAAATCCCTGTGTTCCCGCAGAAGCCCAGGTAATAACATTCCCCGACATATCAGACAGGGTTATAATAGTGTTGTTAAATGTTGATTGAATATGAGCTATTCCCTTTTCCGCTACACGCCTGGATCTTTTTTTTGAACCTTTTTTTTCCATTATTTCTCCTTCCGTTTAGCTCCGACAGTTTTTTTCGGGCCTTTCCTTGTTCTGGCATTTGTGTTTGTTCGTTGCCCTCGTACGGGAAGACCGCGGCGATGCCGCAATCCGCGATAACTCCCAATATCCATCAATCTTTTAATATTAATATTAACGTCTTTTCTCAGGTCTCCTTCCACCTTACATTTTTTCTCAAGGATACCTCTGATAAGAGTAATTTCCTGATCTGTCAGGTCCTTTACCTTTACGTCCGGTGAAATGGAAACTTCATTTAATATGTTGTTCGACAAAGTTCTTCCAATACCAAAGATATAAGTTAAAGCTATTTCAACTCTCTTATTATTAGGAATATCTACACCTGCTATTCTTGGCAAAACTACCCCCTAACCTTGTCTTTGTTTATGTTTAGGATTTACACAAATCACTCTAACCACTCTTTTGCGGCGTATTACTTTACATTTATCACACATCGGTTTAACTGAAGATCTTACTTTCATAATGCTTCCAGAATTCTAATGTTTTAAACTATTTTTTTTATTTATACCTATATGTAATTCTTCCTCGAGTTAAATCATAAGGTGACAATTCCACTTTTACTTTATCCCCGCGAAGTATTCTGATAAAGTGCATTCTCATTTTCCCGGAAATATGGGCAAGCACTTTATGCCCATTTTCCAGCTCAACACGAAACACAGCATTTGGGAGAGGCTCTATGACCGTTCCTTCAACTTCAACTGCTTCTTCTTTTGCCATATGATTTAACCATTAACAAGCCTTAATGAAATTTACTTAAAATATCAGCTTCTTCATTTGTTATTGCAATTGTATGCTAAAAGTGAGCTGATATTTTTCGATCCGCAGTTATTACTGTCCATTGATCATTTAATACTTTTACTTCATGTGTACCTGTATTTATCATTAGTTCCACCGCTAAAACCATACCTTCTTTTAAAAGAGGTCCCCTGCTGTCATTTTCAGGAACAAAGTTAGGTATTTGCGGCTCTTCATGCAGGTTACTGCCAATACCATGTCCCACAAAATCCCTTACAACAGAGTATCCTTTCCCTTCCGCAAAAGCCTGAATAGTTCCTGAAATATCGTAAAGATGATTTCCGGCTTTTCCTTTTTCAATAGCTAAGTATAAAGCTTCCTCTGTATCTTTAAGCAGTCTTGCCGCTTCTTCACTAATTTGACCGATACCGACTGTTATGGCGGCATCACCAAAATATCCATCGTACAGAGACCCTAAGTCAAAGCTGATAACATCTCCTTCTTTTAACCGCAATGTTGACGGCACTCCATGAACAACCGACTCATTAACAGAAGTACAGAGGCTGTTTGGGAAACCTCTATAACCTTTAAACGCCGGGACAGCTCCCCTTTTTGTTATGCCCCTTTCTGCGATCTCATCCAGTTTTTTTGTTGTAACACCTGGTCGAACCGCATCTCTAACTTCCTTTAAAGTTTCTGCAACTATTTGACAGCTTTTTCGTATCTTTTCAATCTCTTGCCGGGATTTTAAAACTATCAATTTCTCAGCACGCCCTATATTATCAAGTTTGTGATGTTTGAAAAGATTTCCTGTATGCTTCCATCACCTTTAATAGTATTCAGTTTTCCATTTTTTCTGTAATAATCTTTTACTGGCTCGGTTTCATTTTTATAGACTTCAAACCTTTTTTGAATTGTTTTCTCTTTATCATCATCTCTTTGATAAAGCTCTCCATTGCATTTGTCGCAAATACCTTCTTTCGTGGGTGGATTTGAAGCTTTGTGAAAACCTTCGCCACACTCTCTACAAGTCCATCTGCCTGTAAGTCGTTGAATTAAATTGTCAAAATCTATTTTGATGTCTATCAGATGGTCAATATCCATTTCCATTTGTTTCAGTGCCTGTGACAGAGCTTCTGCCTGTTGGATAGTACGGGGAAAACCATCCAGAATAAATCCTGTCGAACAATCCGGATTATTAAGGCGGTCTTTTATTATTCCAATAACGACGTCATCAGGCACCAGTTTCCCCTGATCCATATAAGATTTTGCTTTTAAACCCATTTCTGTTTTATTTTTCACTGCTTGCCTCAAAATATCTCCGGTGGAAACCTGCTGGATATTGAATTTTTCAGCCAGCAATTTTGCTTGTGTTCCCTTCCCTGCGCCTGGCGGGCCGAGTAAAATTAATCTCATATCCGCTTTTAGCCTCTTCTACCTTTTAATCTGCCTTTTTTCAAGAAGCCTTCATAACTTCTCATGTGAAGATGGGACTCAATCTGCTGCATGGTATCCATTGAAACGCCCACCACGATTAAAAGACTTGTACCACCAAAATAAAAAGGTATATTCATATAACGGATCAAATAGTCGGGAAGAATACAAACTAAAGACAGATAAACAGCCCCGCAAAAAGTAATCCGTGAAAGAATTTTATCAATATATTCCGAAGTCCTTCCCCCGGGTCTAATGCCGGGAACAAAACCACCGTGCTTTTTCATATTATCAGCCACATCAACAGGATTAAAAATAATAGCCGTATAAAAGTAACAAAAGAAAAATATAGCGCCAATAAATATAAGACTATAGATCAATGTTCCCGGAGTTAAGTTCGCTGAAAAAGTAGTCATCCACGGATGATTGATAAATTGAGCTATGGTAGCAGGGAACATTATAATGGAAGAAGCAAATATTGCGGGTATCACACCGGATGTATTTATTTTAAGAGGCAAATGTGTGCTTTGTCCTCCATACATTTTTCTTCCCACAATTCTTTTTGCGTATTGAATGGGTATTTTTCTTTGTCCACTTTCAAAAAAGACGATTACTCCCACAACAAAAATCATAAATAACAATAAAAGAATCATCGCAAAAGGCTGCAATTCACCTGTTCCCATCAGCCGGAATGAATTAATAATGGCCGCGGGAGTACCGGCGATAATTCCGGCAAAGATAATCAGGGATATTCCGTTTCCTATTCCTTTTTCAGAAATTTGTTCTCCCAGCCACATAATAAATGAAGTCCCGGCTGTTAATGTCAAAATCGTCATTAGCCGGAAGGACCATCCCGGTTCAGGAACAATTAATGCCCCGGTAGGACTTCTCATAGCTTCCAGACCAATACTGATGCCGGTGCTCTGAATAATACTTAAAAATACTGTTCCGTAACGCGTATATTGAGTAATTTTTTTTTGTCCCTGCTCTCCTTCTTTTTTTAGTTTTTCCAGATAAGGCCAAACAATTGTTAAGAGCTGCAAAATAATGGAGGCGCTGATATAAGGCATTATGCCTAACGCAAAAATAGTCAGTCTACTTAACGCGCCGCCTGTGAACATATCAAACATACCAAGAATTGTTCCCTGGGTTCTTACAAAAAACTCCGCTAAAGCAGCCCCGTTTATCCCCGGTGTGGGAATATGCGCTCCTATACGAAAAACAGCCAGTATCCCAAGAGTAAAAAGAATTCTTTTCTTTAACTCCGGGATTTTAAATATATTTTGAAAACCAGCTCCGTTCATAATTTAGTTATCAGTTATAAATAATGCTTTTTTCCCAACGATCGTTGACCCTTTACAAATGACAAGTTCATACCACAACAGCCTTTCCGCCAGCTTCCTCAATTTTTTTTATCGCTGTTTTGCTGAATTTTTTAGCGTGTACTGTTACTGGTTTTGTTAACTTCCCTTCACCTAAAATTTTTATCGGCTCATTTCTTTTCACTATCCGTTTTTCACGTAATAACTCAAGTGTAATCGGGTCATTACTTTTAATTTTATCCAAATCCTTCAGATTAATAATGTTGTAATTTATTCTAAAAATATTGGTAAAACCCCGCTTGGGCAATCTCCTCTGGATGGGCATCTGACCCCCTTCAAACCATGAAGGAACTCCTCCGCCGGAACGAGCCCCCTGTCCTTTATGTCCGCGGCAACTGGTTTTGCCGTGTCCGGATCCGACACCTCTTCCTATCCTTTTTGCTTTTTTCCGCGATCCAGCGGCAGGCTTGAGTTCAGAAAGTTTCATTATTTTCTTTCATGGTAAATTTCTTTTAAATCTATATTTCTCTGTTTTGCTATTGTTTCAGGTGATCTTAAACTCTTCAACCCGGTCATTGTAGCATTAACAACATTATGAGGATTTTTAGATCTTAAAGACTTTGTTAAGATATCTCGAACCCCCACTGCTTCTAAAATTGCTTTTACCGCGCCTCCGGCAATTACTCCGGTGCCTTTGGAAGCAGGTTTTAACAAAACTCTGCCAGCCCCAAAGCGCCCGATTACTTCATAGGGAATAGTACTCCCTACCAGAGGGACATCAATCATACCTCTTTTTGCTTTTTCTATTCCCTTTCTTATGGCTTCCGGGACTTCATTTGCTTTGCCAAGCCCAACTCCAACACGCCCTGCTTTATCACCAACTACCACTAAAGCTGAAAAACTAAACCGTTTACCTCCTTTAACAACCTTTGAGACACGATTGATATAAATGACTTTCTCGGCTAATTCTTTTCTTTCATATTGAGCTACATTCATCTATTCTCTATTTTCCTTCACAATTGTTATTAAAATTGAAGGCCTTTTTCCCTTGCGCCAGTAGCGAAAGCTTTAACCCGACCATGATAAATAAATCCATTACGATCAAATACCACCTTTTTTATACCCTTTTGCAACGCCTTTTCTCCAATATCCTCTCCAATAATTTTTGCAGTATCGCAAGTTCCTGTTTTCTTTATTATTTTTTTAACCTTTTCTTCCAATGTTGAGCTTGCTATCAAAGTGACCCCTTCATTATCATTAATAATCTGAGCATAGATATGTTTCAGACTTCTAAAAACAGTAAGACGAGGCACTTCTGCAGTACCAAAAATTTTTTTCCTGATTCTGTATTTTCTATTTAATCTGCCTTGCAGTTTTTTATTTTTCATAATAAAAGGTAACCTTTATTGCTTTGCACCGGCTGCGGTTTTACCTGCCTTTCTGATAATCGTCTCATTCTCGTATCTGATTCCTTTTCCTTTATAAGTTTCAGGTGGTCTCAAACTTCTAATTTCAGCCTCTACCTTGCCGACTTTCTCTTTATTTTTTCCTTTTACCATAATTTCTTTTTTGTTTGTTACCTCAAATTCTACTCCTTTAGGAGCAAGATACTCAATCGGCTTTGAATATCCGAGGTGGAGAGTTAAATTTTTACCACTCAGCATGGACTTATATCCAATTCCCTGAATTTGCAAAGTTTTTTTATAACTTTTTGTAACCCCGATTACCATATTATTTATTAAGGACCGTGTAAGTCCATGGAGCGATTTATTTAACCTTGAATCATTTGGACGGGAAATTACAACAGCCCCATCTATAATTTCCACTTTTACATTTGGATGAATTTCCCGAACCAGTTCCCCCTCAGGTCCTTTAACTTTAATTTCGTTCTTGTTGATTCCCACATCTACTCCCTGCGGTATGGGTATTGGTAATTTTCCTATTCTGGACATAATTAATATAAATTAGACGCTGAGGGACGCTGATTTTTTATGATTCTTTATGATAGTTTTATCAGCGAAAATCATAAAAATCATATTAGATCAGCGTCAAAAAATAATTTGAAATTCCGATACTGCAAGCAACCAGACACATTACCAAACATACCCGATTACTTCGCCACCTATTCCTTCCTTCCTGCAGATTCTATCTGATAACACTCCCCGGGATGTTGAAATCAGCGCAACTCCCAATCCATTTAAAACTTTAGGGATTTTGTCTTTTGAGACATATATTCTATTTCCGGGCTTGCTAATTCTTTGTATCCCTTGAATTATATTATTGTTATTATTATCATATTTTAAATAGATACGGATAATCCCTTGTTTTTTATCTTTTATCAATTTGTAGTTTTTGATGTACCCCTCTTCTTTCAACAGGATAGCTATGTTGGTTTTAACTTTTGACGAAGGGATATTTACTTTATCATGCTTGACCATCAGCGCATTCCTGATGCGAGTAAGCATATCAGCAATTGGGTCGGTCATTGACATAATTATTCCTCTATCAGTT
>CBDUII010000114.1:0-7484 GCA_965367285.1 uncultured bacterium | reverse complement strand
AACTTCATAAAGCGGCAAGTTGCCGCGACCAAATGGAGCTGCCGCTCCGGTAAGAATAATAAAAAAAATCTTCCTAAAAAATGAAGATTTTACAGAGGAATAGTATAAAGTCAATTTTATTTTTTTTAGTGAACCTGCCTTTCGTTCTTTTTTTGGCAAAAAAAGAACTTAAAATATTTACCTGAAGGTATTGCCTTCAGCTTGTGGCAGAGTTAGAATAACTTGACAGGGGCTTCATGGATTCGATACCATAATTAACTTTTATTTGGATTCCCAATCAAGTTGGGAATGACAGGCTCGGAAGAGTCATTCCCGCATTCGTTTTTTGTCATTCCCGCGAAAGCGGGAATCTAAGTTCTGTTGATCAGAAACTGAAAGATGAAATCAAATAAAAAAACGGTGAATCGTCAGATTTCCCCTGGCGCCAACTGCCGGTTAGTACGTTATGAAGATTTTGGGGATATTTTATTCGGCTGCCCACCTGAAGTGATCAAAAGCTTTTATCTAATAAAAGAAGCTATTCCATCAAATATTGTTATTCCCCGTAGAGTGTTTAGAAAAGGGCGAAACACCTTTGATATGGAATTTATTACCTATTCCGTTATTTTTTCGCAAAAACCCAAAAAAACTTTAGACATTATTTGTAATAAAGTACAGGAAAAACGAATCAGGGTTGTTCTTCAGGAAGCCCTGTTTGGGCCTGTCTTTAAAGATATCTTTTCCTCTTTTCTATTTGATTTGCCGGGAAAGCTTCATTTTAATAAGCGGCAGACTATTTCAGTAAATAAACTCGTAAGGCTGATTGCGTTGGACCAAGGTATTTTTTCTCAGTTTAAAGATATCATGAATCATAATCTTAGTAAAGAGAAGGTGGTTTTAAAAATGCGGCCTGTGCTTGGCCCTTATTTTGAAAAGGTTCCATGGTTTAAAACTTTTGCGAAAAATAGAATTTATAGCCTTATTACAGAAGCATATGTCAGAACAGCAATGTTAAAATCCGAAATGGCTGTTTTTTCAATGTGCAAAGATGAAGAGCATGAAAAGTTCATTAATAAAATTATTACTTTTCATCATTTTGATGTGAATGGGAGAGTTACACTGACCAATAATGATTCAAAACTAAAGATATGGCAGACCAAAACAGGAATTTTTAAGTTGTATAAAGGCGGAAAATTGTGTGATGTTGTTGATCTTGAGGTATCTGATAAAAAGCAAGAGACATGGAAGGCTGCAATAGCTCCTTTGGAAATGCCTGAGTTTGGAATCACATTTTTAGGCTCCGGTACTGGATTTGATCCAAAAACTCATACCTCAAGTTATATCATCTGGATTGATGGGAAGGCAATAGGTGTTGATCTGTTGGCTAATTGTGAAGAACATTTTATGCGTCACGGCATTGCCTCCAATGATGTTTCCCATATTTTCCTGAGTCATATGCATGCTGACCACGATGCCGGAATTATAGAAAAAATTATGTGGGGAGAAAAAAGTTATTTACTGACTTCACGTCCTATTTTCGATAGTTTTCTAAGAAAAACAGAGGCGTTGACAAACATCAAGAAGGATAGCATTAGAAAACTTGTTCACTTTGTTAATATAGAACAGGGAAAAGAAGTACCGGTTCCGGGAATTAATAGAACCTGTATTACATTTGATTACTCATTTCATTCCATACCGTCAGGAAGGTTTAAATTACGGTATAAAAGCCTGAATGGTAAAGAGGTGACAATCGGGTTATCAGGGGATACAAAGTATGACAGAAAGTTGGTCAATAAGTGGTGCAAAGATGGAATTAGCACTGCTGAAAGGCGGGATCAAATTTTAGGCTGTTTATGGGATTGAGACGTGATAATCCATGAGGCCGGCGGAGGTTTATTGCATACAAGAGTTGAAGAACTCTTGAAACTGCCGGCGGCTAAAAAAAGAAAACTAATTCTTACTCATGCGGATAAAAAAACCCGAAAAACTAAAGGGCTGCGTTTTGGGCATGAAGGGGAGACTATTAATATTTTAAACAGAAAGCACCCTCCTTCTAAGCAAGATTTTTTACCTCTGCTTAAGAAGACAGGCATGTTCTCCAAATTGACGTCAAAAGAGTTTGATTTTTTGTTAAAAAACATTCCTGTTGAGACCTTTTCTAAGGGGAAGTATGTCTTCAAGCAGGGAGATATTGGTGATAAATTCTATGTGATTTTGTCAGGTTTTGCTGAAGTGATAAAGGACGATAAAGTAATGTCTATTTATGAGAAAGGAAGCTTTTTTGGCGAGTTGGCTTTGATAAACAGGGACAGAATAAGGAGGGCAAGTGTTAGAGCCAAAAGTAACCTGCAGGTAATGAGCATGAGTAGAGACATTTACAAAAAATTTAATCTGACTACTAATATATGTGAGAGGCTCTAAGAGTTTTCTAACTTTTTTACAGAGTCACCTCTTTCTTCTCTCTTTGGGTACATGTCTCGTGGTGAATTAGTTTCATTTGATCAGGGGAGTGATATAATTAAAATCGGTGATAGAAATCGAGAGGTTTATCTTTTGCTCTCTGGGAAGATCGATATTCTTGATGATAGGGGAAAAGCCATTGACTGCATAGATAAAGTGGAGATTTTCGGGGAAATGGCTTATTTAAAAAAGATCCCGAGAGTAGCAACTGTTAGAGTAACATCAGATAAAGCCGCGACCATTCGCCTTGAGCCAAATCTTTTTAAAGAAATTAATGAAAAATTCCCTTCTTTTCATGCTACTGTTTTAAAAAAAATGGAACGACGGTGGGAAGCGCTTAAAGCAAAAAGATCAAGCTGCTGATAACTATAAAAAAAATTCCCTGAAAGTGGCAGTCTGAATGTACCCTTTGAACTCTGCTGGCCACCAAGAAAAAAGCCATTAATCCAAGGTAACAACATTATTCAATGTATATACCTTATCAATGAGAAATTCGTCAGTTATTAGCATCAATAAAAGAAATTTTCTCACTGTTCACCATACTTCCAGGGAATAATCCGAATCTATCATAACTAAATATACTTGTCAATATATTTTTTGTCCTTTAGATTCAATTAGTTAGGGTAAGTTTCCAATTTTTTCCGCGCCGAAAACAGCCGTTTAAATGATTTCTGACAAATCTCATTAACTGCTTGGCATCTCACATAAAATGTTGGTATCTTACATTATTAAGAGCAATTATCAGTTAAAACATTTAAAACGTATTAAAAACTTATTCTTGAGTTAAAAAATCCCAGGGAAGAGCTTCATTTTCACCATACTTTCTATAAACATAAAATTCAGGGTTTAAATTAAACTCACGCATAGCTTTGAACCAGTCTCCATTCAGCGCTACTACCTTGCAAAGTAAATCTCCCACTTTTCTATCACCACGTGACAAAAGCGCTTGAATAAAGGCCCATTTAGGGATGTCATATATCAACTTGATGTTTTTGATACTTTTGAAGCCTGCTTTTAAAATTTTTAGTTTTGCTTTTAAAGATGCAATGTTTTCCATAGGTTCTCTTTGAAAAGGTGTCATAGGTTTTGGAACAAAAGCATTTACACTTATTGTTAATAAAAACTTTGATTTACCTTTTTCCCCTCTCACTTCATTAAACAAATGTTTGATGGATTTTACTTCACTAATAATTTTCTGGATATCTTCATCAGTTTCTCCCGGGAGTCCAATGATGTAATATAATTTTAAATTTTGAATTCCACTTTTTGCTATTATTCTGATGGAATCGAATAATTTTTTTTCCGTCAAATGCTTATTGATGGTTTTTCTTAACCGCTCAGATCCTGTTTCCGGAGCGGTCGCAATGGTCTTACATCCTCCTAATATTAATAATTTCAATATGTTATCAGTGATTTGGCTCAGCCTTAACGAGGAAACAGAGAATTCCAGGCCCTGCTGATGCAGTTCCTTCAAAATACTTTCAATTTCGGGATGATCGCAGATAGCCGACCCCACCAGACCAATTTTATTTCTATAGATTTTACCTTGTTGTACTAAATTCAATATGGTTTTTTTGGAATAGTTTCGTACCGGCAGACAAATGTGACCGGTCTCACAAAAATTACATTTCATTTTGCATCCCTTTCCGACTTCTATAAGAAACATATCACCGAATATAGTTTGATCCGTAATAATAGAAGTAGAGGTTGGATAAAGATCAAGGTTTTTCAACCAGCGCTTTTTTATTTTTAATTCAGGCTTGTTATTTTTTGTTGCATGGATATAAACGCCTTCAATTTCATTTAATATGTGTGTCATTTTTTTTTGATTGAGTGAATCTCTATTATCTCTGAATGATTCCATTATTTCCTTCACAACCTCTTCTCCCTCTCCTATAACAGCCAAATCCACGAAATTTGCTATTGGTTCAGGATTAAAAGTAGGACAAATGCCTCCCGCCATGATAATGGGATCTTTATCTGTCCTATCGGCTGTCTTTAAAGGAATGCGGGAAAGCTTAAGAATTTCCAGCACGTTCAAATAGTCCATTTCAAATGTTATGGAAAAAGCAACTACATCAAATTTATTAAGTTGTTTTTGGGATTCCAGGGAAATTAGAGGTGATTTTGTTTTTTTTAAATAAGAAATGTCTTCGCGGATGGGCAAAAAAGCACGTTCACAAACAACATAGTCCAGTTGATTCAAAGTAGAGTATATCTTTTGGAATCCAAGGTTGGACATCCCAACCGAATAAGTATTGGGATAAACAAGGGCAACCGAAATTTTTCCGGCGTCATTCTTTACAACATAACCTTTTTCCTGAGCAAGTATATCTTTTAATTTTTGCCGGTATTGCCATGACATAATAGTTGGGAGGAATCAATAGACTGTGTTACAAACTTATAAAACATTTTTTTTAGCAAAGTTTTCATGTAACCTATTTAAAAAAAAGAACCACTGAATACACTGAAAAATGACAATGAATAATATTCAGTGTATTCGGTGTGTTCAGTGGATAATAATTAATCCCACACAGTGGGTTTAATTCCCCGACGTTCTACGTCGAAAAAATTGATAAAGTTGTTTTAGATACCCCGCTGCTCTGCGTCGGGGAGTATGTCATTATGTGTCATCGGTGAAATCTGTGGTAAATTCATTTTTGGTTGCGGCTTCGCTTCACTGTGTTCCATTACAGTCATGATAGCTGTTTCAATATATCTTGAAGGTCTTTTTTTAAATCCTCTATTATTTCTACAACTTTTTCTCTGTCAAAAAGGATACTTAACTGGGAAGGCTCCACTTTTTTCTTTTTACTTCTTGCCTTTAATACCTTTTTAGCACCTTCTATAGTATACCCTTCTTCATGAAGGAGGTTTTTTATATCAAGGGCTAATTGAACCTCTTTTTTTTGATAAAGCCTCTGGCCTTTTTCATTTTTTTTAGGGCGCAGATTTTTAAACTCTGTTTCCCAGTATCTAAGAACGTAAGGTTCTACTTGAGCCAGCTTTGCCACTTCTCCAATTCTAAAGAACAATTTGTTTGGAATATACATTAACTAACTATCCCTAACCGGTTCATTTGTAAAATGTTATGATAATAGCATTCATTCTGTTGGCGGTCAAACAAAATTTATATATCTTTAAAAAAATAATGATATAATAATAAATTAGCTCGCAAAGCTCGCTACTTTATTAATGTTTATGATTAACGCTGAGAAGAAATTTTCATAATGACATACTCCCCGACGCAGAGCATCGGGGTATCTAAAACAACTTTATCAATTTTTTCGACGTAGAACGTCGGGGAATTAAACCCACTGTGTGGGATTAAATCATAATAATCAGCGTCTATCTGCGTCTAATTTAATGTAATTTCCTTTTTTTTATTTTCAGGGGGATAAATTAAAAATGACAAAACGATTTTTAGTTTCCTTTTTTAGTTTTACCGGTTTTGTTTTCCTTCTACTCTTAGTCCCTCAGATTTTCGCTGCCCGGGATCTTCAATTAAGCCCGGAACTGAAAAAAGCCCTGGGCGACAATATTCGCAATTACCATGCGCTTGTTATCGGCAATAATGACTACCGGGATTTACCGAATCTCAAAACAGCGGTAAACGACGCGAAGGTAGTAGCTGAGGTGCTTCGAGATCAATACGGATTCAAAACCCTGGTCCTTCTCAATGCCACCCGCGCGGAGATCCTCAAATCTCTTAGCAATTACCGTAAAACCCTTACGAGGAAAGACAATTTGCTTATTTATTACGCGGGTCATGGTTGGCTTGATAAAGCGGGAGACGCTGGATACTGGCTTCCGGTAGACGCCACCAGAGAAGATAATATTAACTGGGTATCCAATAGTTCCATCACAACCACCCTGAAGGCCATGCTCGCGAAGCATGTATTGGTGGTGGCGGATAGCTGTTATTCCGGCAAGTTGGTTAGAGGGCTTCGTATAGAAGAGCGGACACCTGACTATATCACTCTTATGTTCAGGAAAAAAGCGCGTTTGGTATTAGCTTCCGGAGGTCTGGAACCGGTATCCGACAGCGGCGGCAAGGGCAATCATTCCGTATTTGCTTCCGCCTTTATTGAAGCCTTGCGAGAAAACACCGGGGTGATGGACGGCACCGAATTATTCTCTAAAATTCGACGTCCTGTTATGCTTAACTCTGATCAAACTCCTGAATACGCGGATATCCGCAAGGCCGGTCATGACGGCGGAGATTTTATATTTATCCGCACGGCAGCACTTTCTCTTACACCTTCTATAACAGATACGGGTCCAGAAATTGGCACAGATGCCATTGCAGAGGAACGTATGAAATTGGAAACAGAGCGCAAACGTCTTGAAGAAGAAAGGAAATTGTTGGCAGAAAAACAAAAACTGGCCGAAGAACGCCGTAAACTGGCTGAAGAAAGAGAACGACTAAGGAAGAAGCAGGAAGAGATGAAGCTGGCCAGCCTCACCCAGGACATGGGTAAGGCATTGGGAGGCACGAAATCATCAGACGGTCGTTATATCGATCATGGGGACGGGACGATAACCGATACGAGGACCAATCTGATGTGGGCAAAGAAAGACAGTTATTCCGATACAGGGAGTTGTATGAACTGGAACGATTCCAGGAGTTATGTGAGCAGTTTGAGTACAGGCGGGTATAGCGGTTGGTGGATGCCAACAGTTCAAGAGCTAAAGGGGATTTATGATAGTTCTAAGAGGCTAATGGCATTCGATAATGACTCATCGACACCACTTCATCTGGATTCCATCTTTGCGGATGGAGCAGCCTATTGGTATTGGTCGTCTGAGACTGTGGGTTCCTCTCGCGCCCGCATCGTTAGCTTCGGTAGCGCCAACGTTTTCGATGACGGACGTGATTCCTGTGGCAACAGAGGAGTTCGGGCAGTGCGTCGCTGACAATATTGGTTATTTGAATTATTTGATTATTTAAACATGGGGTATGGGGCGAAGCCCCATCGAAATTTTTTTTGAAATGACATACTCCCCGACGCAGAGCATCGGGGTATCTAAAACAACTTTATCAA